>JBATHN010000640.1:0-6810 GCA_049666885.1 Desulfobacterales bacterium | reverse complement strand
GTGACCCGGGGTACCCGCGAACCCTACCGGATGTTCACCTCACGCGCCGAATACCGGTTGATGCTGAGAGAAGACAACGCCGACTTCCGGCTGATGAAAATCGGTCATTCGTTGGGGCTGATCGATCAAGCGACCCTGCAGGACCTCGAGGAACGCCGCCGGCAGATCGACGATGAGATCCGCCGCATCCGCAGCAGCGTCATCAAGCCGACCGGCGCTGTGAACGCGTATCTGGCCGAAAAAGGAACCAATCCGATCAACAGCGGGACCTATCTTGACCAGTTGCTCAAAAGAGCCGAACTCGATTACGAGGTTGTGAAAACCCTTGACCCGCCCCCGGTGGGGGTTGGCCAAAAAATCGCCCGGCAAGTGGAAATCGACATCAAGTATGAGGGATACATCGCGCGGCAGCGAAGGGAAATCGAAAAATTTCATAACCTGGAACGGATGCCTATTCCGGCCGACTTTGACTTCAACCGGGTGCACGGACTCTCCAATGAACTCAAAGAAAAACTCTCGAAGGTCAAACCGGCTTCTCTCGGGCAGACCTCCCGCATCGACGGAATGACACCGGCGGCACTTTCGGTGCTGATGGTGGCGCTCAAGGCGGGTGGGGTCAGGTAGCCCGACAGCCTTTTGCTCGCGGCATTACAGCAAGCCGGATGTTCGACCGGTATTTTCAGTGACAGGCAACTTGACATTCCAGGTATAAATTTTATATTATCTGTTTACGAATCAAATATTATCAACAGGTTATACGATTTACCCGCAAAATTTTACGGTTTGTTCTGCAACAGAGAAAATCGTGACGGGGGCGGGGACAAAAATGAGAGAAAACATCCGGCGTGCGGTGCGCCCGGTGGCGGGAAGCTGCAGCACGACACTGGATTTTCCCTCTAACGAGAGGCATCACGATGTCCGAAGATTATTACGACATTCTCGGAGTGAGTAAAACCGCTTCGACCGCAGAAATCAAAAAAGCGTATCGCAAGCTCGCGATGAAATATCATCCCGATCATGCCAAAGACGACAAATCCGCTGAAGACAAATTCAAAAAAATCAGTGAAGCCTATGCCGTTCTGAGCGACAAGGAGAAGCGCAAACAGTACGACACTTTCGGTTCCGAAGGGTTCAGCCAGCGATTCTCGCAGGAGGACATCTTCAGGGGGTTCGACTTCAGTGACATCCTTCGGGAATTCGGCATCGGCGGCCGCGGTGGAAATGTACGTTTCACTTACGGTTCCGGCAACCCGTTCGGCGGTGGATCACCCTTCGGCAATTTCGGTCAGCAGCCACGACAGGTCAAGGGGTCGGATCTGGTCTACGAGCTTCCTCTGACGCTTCAGGAAGTTATAAGCGGTACCCGCAAGACCATCAGCTTTGATCATAAAGGCCGGTCGGAGAGGATCACGGTCAAAATTCCAAAAGGGATGGCGACCGGCAAAAAACTGCGCCTGGCCGAAAAGGGAGAGGCGAGCCCATACGGCGGACCGACGGGCGATCTTTATGTTCAAGCCAAAATTATCGATGATCCCATGTTCAGTGTGGAAGGGCAGGATTTGACCACCAATCGCGACATCAAACTGAGCGAGGCGCTTCTCGGCACGACCCTATCCATTCCGACTCCGGACGGAAAAGAGCTGAGCCTAAAAGTTCCGCCGGGGACCCGTCACGGCACAAAAATGCGGCTATCAGGTCACGGGCTGCCCAGCATGCAGGGCGGCAAGCGGGGCAACCTCTACGTCCGCATTCACATCGACATCCCCAAGAAACTGACCAGCGAACAGAAGGATCTTATCCGGAATTTGGCACAATCGGGCCTGTAATTCTTTAAAATTATTGACAAGAAGAGCCTCTTTGTGGCAATATTGACATTGTATTACGCGATGATGATCCAGATGACGTCGATGAATCGAGTGGGAAGTTTCCAAAACAATGCCAGACCTCAAACCTGTCTTAAGTCAGGAAGAAATCGAAACGACGGTTTCCGATCTCGCGCAGCAAATTTCACTTGATTACAAAGACCGTGAGGTCATTCTGGTTGGCGTCCTGAAAGGGGCCTTCGTTTTTCTGGCCGATCTTATCCGACATCTGACAATTCCGGTTAAAATCGATTTTGTTCGGCTCGCCAGTTACGGATGCAATACCAGTTCCTGCGGTACTGTCTGCCTGACCAAGGAAATCGAGATCGATATCAGCGGCAAGGATGTTCTCGTCGTAGAGGACATCATCGATACCGGTATTTCGCTCGAATTCTTGATCGGCCATTTGAAAACGCTTAATGCCAGAAGCGTGCGGTTTTGCGCCCTGATCGACAAACGCGAAAGACGTCAAAGTAACATTACTGTCGATTATGTCGGCCGCATTATCGAAAAGGGTTTTTTGGTCGGCTACGGTCTCGACTATGCCGAGGGATACCGTCATTTACCTGCTGTATATGATCTGCAAATCTAATCGTTGGGGACAGCCATGATCTTAACCTGTGAAAAGTGCGATACGAGTTTCAGCTTTGATGAGAGTCTGATCAAACCATCCGGGTCAAAAGTCCGATGCTCCAAGTGCCGGAGTGTTTTTGTTGTTCATCCGCCGGCACCGACGGCGCAGGCAGACACCGGGTCGGAAGACCTGCCTATCGGCACGGCAGCGGCTGCAGGGGTGACGGGTCTCGACGATCTGGACTTGGCCGCCATAGAGAAATCGCTCGATCTGGACTTCGACCAGGAGCCGGATGTGGGCTTGGCGGGTGCAGGTGATGTCGTGACAAACGATAATGATCTAAATTTCGACGCAGCCGATTTTGCAGCTGCTGCGGACATCGGCGCAATAACCGCTGATAGCGACACTGACGAACTGAATTTCGAGCTCGATCTCGATTCGCTCGCAGATGACAATGATACAACTACCGGCGTCACCGACGGGGCTACCGAAACGATGGATTTCGAGCTGGATCTCGACTTCGACAATCTCGACGCCGAATCGGCCGGTGCCGAAGCGACCGAGCCGGCAACCGATGAAATCGATTTCGACCTCGACTTTGAAGGTCTCGAAGATGATGCTGCAGATTCTGATGCCGCTCAATCGGCCGAAGGTGCCGCTGCGGCGGACACCGGGACGGAAGATGATCTTGATTTTGAACTCGATATGGATTTCGACAATGCCACCGACGGCTCAGAATCGGACATCCTCGACTTCGAATTAGATCACGGTTTGGAGGAAAAATCGGTCGTGTCCGATGTGAAAGTTGAATTCGACGAAACCCAGGAACTCGACTTGTCGGATATGGACAGCCTGCTTGACTTGGGCCATGACAAGACCGACGGACCGGCAGACGGTGATCAAGCGGAGGATTTGGACCTGGAACTCGATCTGGAAGCCGATGCACCGGCGAAGAAGGATACGGCTGCCGGCACGGAGGCAACCGAAGAACTGGATCTGGCGGAGCTCGAGGAGATGATCGAGAAAGCCGAAGACACTCAGCTTCCGCAGGATTCCATAGAGGACGATTCCGAATTCGACCTCGACCTCGATCTGAATTTGGATCCTGCATTCGATGCCGTCGAAGAAAAAACGATCGCTGCCGCACCGGACGATGTCGAAATAACCGACGAATTCGACTTGACCGGACTGGACGAGCTGTTGGAAGAAGACACTGTTGAAGCACCGGCTGATCAGAGTGATGCGGAATCAGAATCGCCGCCCATTCAAACGGATTTGACCGACGAACCGACGCTGGCGAACGAAGAAGCCGGTGCCGTTGACCTTGACGACATGCTCGAGCTGGCGCAGGAAGAACCGGAAGCGGAAGGCGTGTCTGCTGAGTCGACCGAAGAATTTGACCTGGAATTCGAATCCGACGAATCCAATGCGGCCGACCCCTCAATTGAGGCGTTGGAAACGACGGCAGTCGAAGACAATGAGGATGCAGAATTTGATTTGTCGAGTCTGGATGACATGCTTGAACTCGCTGAAGAGCCGTCCGGCGATGCATCACAGGCAGAAGATGACGACATTGACCTGGAGTTCGACCTGGAGGAGATGCCCGTTTCAGATGCTGAAACCGGTACTGAAATCGCAGCGCGCGCGGCTGGCGACCTGGAGTTCGAAGTCGAAGAAGAGGCCGATCACGCTGCAGAGTCAGCAACGGCTGCAGTGGTTGCAGCAACGGGGGATGCCGCTGCCGATACCTTTGATATGGGTGATCTTTCTGAAGATGAAAAAGCCCTCGATGCCGACATCGATGAGGCGTATACTGAAACTGAAGAAATGGAAAAGGCCGTACTGGCCGAGACCGCGAAGAAAAAAAGCGGCGGCATAATGCGCGCGCTGTTCGTGTTGGTTCTTCTGGTGGCCGTGGGGGCCGGGGCACTCTTCGCAGCTCAGTATTTAGGTATCGACATTCCCTACCTCGACAAGTTAAAGGGCGTTAAAATTCCTTATGTCAGTGACCTGCTGGGACCGAAGTTCGAAGATGCCGGGAACCTGAAAATCGCCATCGATGAAAAAGACGTTAACGGGCGTTTCGTAACCAATGAAAAGCTTGGAGCGCTATATGTCGTCAGCGGTCAGGTGAAAAACGACTACGATGATCCCCGAAGTTCTATTCGCATCACCGGCAAGATCTATTCCAAGGGGCGCAAGCTCGAACTCGAAAAAACCGTCTTCGCCGGAAACGTTTTGTCCGACAGCGATTTGGGTGTAATAGACCAGACTGGCATCGACCAAAAACTGCAAAACCGTTTCGGTCAAGAAAGAAATAATTTGGATGTTAAAAAAGGCGCAACAGTGCCGTTTATGATTGTGTTCTCAAATCTGCCCAAGAATCCGGACGAGTACACGGTCGAAGTGGCCGATTCTCAGAAGGCCAAATAGGACCGATATCCAAAGCGGAAACTTTTTCCGTCAAGCGGCCTTTCCGCGCTATTCCATTTCTCGGCGGCGGCGCCTTGCTTTAAAGGCTCGCTCAACAATAATTTACCATTTTGGACGCCGTCGCGGCTGCCGGTGCAAATTCTCGGAATATATAGATATTCCTGCGATTTTACGCCTTGCCGGCCGAACGCCTCAACACCCAAAATCACCAACTTATTTTTTCACGAGCCCTAAGGTCAACAACCACTGCAATTTTGGTGAGAGCCGACCGTGGCGTTGCCGGCGGGATTGCTGCCTGTCGACCGGTGTCAAACGGTTTCCTTCCACGAAGGGTCAACTCCATCAAACTCGGCGTGCCGGTCGGCGGAATCGCCCGAACAACGCACCAGCGTCCGTCTCCGTGCCACGTCCCGGCTATATGAACTCGTGCGGATATCGTCCGATTTGCGGGTTGAAAGCTGATCGACGCTTTCTAAATCCCCGGCTTTTAAAACAGTGGATTGCGGCTGAACAGCCCTTTTCGTTTTCAGTTGAACACGCCTTGAGCGGGCTCAGGGGTTTTCTTCTTGACTACAATGAGGGGAGTTGCTAAAAAGGCCGTTGCCGAACGCGGTGCAAAACGCCGTCGGTGATACGCATTTTTCAGTAAAGACATGGCGATGTAGCTCAGTCGGTTAGAGCATGCGGCTCATATCCGCAGTGTCCGGGGTTCGAATCCCTGCATCGCCACCAAAGTTAAAATAAAGTAAAGCCCCCCAAGAAAGGGGGCTTTACTTATTTTAAAGGGAAGATTTTCTCCGCTTTTCTGTAATGCAGGCCGATATCACGGCGCAGGTCGAGCCGGTTTCCGGCCGGGTTTTCGCGGGGGATGACCCGGATTTTACCGTTGTCGAAGGCGGACAGCAGCTTGTTGCGCAGCCTGTCGGCCACCTCACCGGTCGCTTCGTTTTCCTTGATGGTGACGTTGGCGTTGAGGAAGGCGACCCGGGTTCCGTCGGATTTAAAGGAATTGCCGGTATCGGCAACGGTCATCGCGGAAGGAATGACCTGGATGGCCTTACGTTTGAGGTATTTGAAATCGATTTCCAGCGGTTCGCCCTTGGTGCAGGACCAAGGGTAGCCCTTTTGTCCGTCCGGTCCGCCGGGCCCGGTAACAAGGGCGATGCAGATTGCGATCTGATCCGTCCGGACCTCCGGCGTGACATCTTTCAGACGACCCTCGGCGGTGGCTTCGATCAGGGCTCCTAAATTGCGGACTCGGCGGGCCACCGGCTGGGCTTCAGGTTCGCCCGGACGGATGTTCACCTCGGAAACCCGGATCTGTGTTGGTCGCTTTTCCCGATCAAGGGATACGAAACATCCCGGATACAACACGCAAGGACGAAGGATGTCCATCTCCCGCATGGCCCGGATTAACGGTCGGGCGATCATGTCACCGGCCATTTCCACCATTTCGGGGGTTTCCATCGGGTGGGGGGATATGGCGCCGACCCCGCCGGTAATCGGGTTGTCTTTGCTGGCCGGCCCTTCGAAGCGTTCCGGGTAGTCCATAGCGGTGGGCAGAATCTGAAAATCACCGTGGCGGTCCACCAGCATGGTGAAGCTGATCTCGACACCTGACATGAGGGATTCGATCAGAAGTGGCCACTTTCCTTTTTTACCGAAACGTTGCCGGTAGGACTCCTTGTAGTCGTTGATCAGCGTGTCGTAGACGTCGCGAATTTGCCAGGCGTTCAGAATGATCCGGGCGCCTTTACCGCCGGCGCTGTAAGGGTATTTGAGCACGGCGCCACTGTATTCCCCGATGAGCTGTAGGCAGTTCCGCAATACGGCGTCGTAGTCACGTGCATCGACTTCAAACCAAGCCGGTGCCACCGGAATGCCGGCTTTACGGCACAATTCTTTGCACCTGATCTTGTCACCTTCGATAAAAGCCCCGGC
>JBATHN010000639.1:0-1978 GCA_049666885.1 Desulfobacterales bacterium | reverse complement strand
GGCTGAAAAAGCCGAAAAACCGGCTGCGTGATTGTGGTGATGTTTCGAGATAGGCAATGGCATACAAGGTTGTCAGAAACCAGAGCACACCGGAAAGCGCGGTCATCATAACCGACATGGCATCGGCGTTGAGCACCAGTTCGATATTCGGCAGTATTGGCATGCGGAAGTCGTAGACATGTTCGTGCCGCACCCCCCAGATCATGATGCCGATGAGCCCCAGTTTGAGGATGGCCCCTCCCATGTTCAAGGTCGTACGCCACCGAACCCGCTCTTCGGGCAGAACAAAGATGACGATGCCGGGCAGCAGGGATGTTAATAGGATCAGCAATGGTAGCCAGTTGTCGAACGTCACTCTACCTCCCGTAATCAGAAGGGGTTGCCCGCGTCGAGCAGCGTTGTTACCGCTGGCGCAATGAACCCGAGAATCAGCGCACACAAGGCCAAGCCTAAGGCCGTCCACTCCATGATCCAAGGCACCGGTCGCTCTTCGACGACCTCCGGCGAATAGCTGAAAGCACGCGAAAAAAATCGAAATACATAGGCTGTTGCCAAAAGGCTTCCGAGGATAATGAGGACACACCACCACCACTGACCGCCGGTCAGGGCGGCATTTAAATAGAGCCACTTGGCGATGAATCCACCACTGGGCGGTAGACCGATCAGGCTGACGCCCGCCAGAGCAAAGGCAAACATGGATACCGGCATGCGGCGAACGATTCCGTGGAGTTCCTTGATGCGGTCGTGGCCGAAGGAGTAAATGACGGAGCCGGCCGCCAAAAAGGCGGCTGACTTGGCGCAGGCATGACTCAAGACAAAATAGAACCCGCCTTGCCAAGCCGTATGATTCGATTGGGTAATCGAGCTCAGCGGAAAAATCAGGAAGAGGTAGCCGATCTGGGCGACCGTCGAATAGGCCACCAGCAGTTTGAGTCTTTCAGCAACCAGCGCTTGCAGCGATCCCCAAATGATTGCACCTGCGCCCAGTACCCCCATCAGTTGAGCGGTAGACGGGTTGATGAACGGTTCGAAAATCACTAACCACAATCGCATCAAAATGTAAAAAGAAGCCTTGACGACCAGGGCTGAAAGGACGGCGCTGACCGGCGCCGGAGCGTTGGCGTGTGCCGGCGGCAACCAGAAATGCATCGGAAACAGTGCGCTTTTCATTATCAGGCCAGCTGCCATCAGCGCAAAAGCGGTCGCTATGGATGGTGAGGCCGGCCCTGCGGTCGCCAACAGTTTAATGCTGAGTGTTCCATTGGCGGCGTAAAGGAGGGCAACTCCCATCAGGTAACTCAAGGAACCCGTGAGACTGACGAGAAGATATCGCATGGCGGCCGACAGCGCCTCCGCCGTTTGGGACAGAGCCACCAAGGCAACGGCCGAAAGGCCCAACAGCTCCAGAGTTACATAGAGATTGAAGATGTCACCGGACAGAAAGAGGGCATTCAGGGCGCCCCACAAGAATAGCCACAAAGGCCAGAAATAGCGTGATGCAGCATCACCGCTGAGGTAGGATCGGGCATAAAAGCTGACAGAACCGACAACGATGGCAGTAATTCCCAGCATGGCTGCACTGAGGCCGTCTGCATAGAGGGTTATGCCAAGCGGGGACTGCCACCCGCCGACCTGCATCTGTATCGCACCGTGGACGAAAATCTACCGGCCGAGAAACACGACCATCAGGGGGGTGATGATCGCAGTAAAAATGCCGGCCCAGACCCTGATTCTCGGCAACACAAACGAAAACACTGCAGTCAGAACGGGCAGTGAAACGATCCAGGCGGGCAAGGTCACTGGTTGCAGAACTTCATTCAGGCTCATTTTTGGTTAATCGCGCGGTTCCGGTTACCTGATGGATGCGGCACGCCAGAGCGAGGGCCAGGGCGGTTGCGCTGACTGCAACGACAATACCGGTCAGCACCATGGCATGGGGAACCGGGTCCGGCACCGGGCCGGAAGTCTGATTTGCAGT
>JBATHN010000638.1:0-1738 GCA_049666885.1 Desulfobacterales bacterium | reverse complement strand
TGGCAGTGAGCTTGTTGTTGGCGGAATCGGGCGTATCGGCCTCGATGATGCCGGAACCGGTTTCGCCGGTTTCGGTGATAACCTTGTAGGCGAATTTCGGCATTAGTTCCTCTATGTCAGTGTCGGCAGTCCTCGCCGTCTGCAGCCTGTTACGTCAAAACCGCTGACGCCGCCTCTTCGAACGTCGTGATGCCCTGCTTGATTTTTTGCGCGGCATCCTCTTTCAATGTCATGAAACTACCGGCTTCTTTTGCGGCGCGTCCTATTTTGTGGGACGACTGCTTTTTCAGGATCATGTTTTGAATCATGTCGTCGATCAACAGCACTTCGTAAATTCCGGTTCGGCCCTTGTATCCCGTGTGCATGCAGTTGAAGCACCCGGTGCCGTGCAGAAAACGGGCCTGGCGGTTGTTTGTCAGACCCCAGTATTCGAGGACTTCCGGAGGGGCATTGTGGGGTTTTTTGCAGTGCGGGCAGATGGTCCGAACCAGCCGCTGGGCAAAGGATACGATCATCGTCGAGGCCACCAGGAACGGTTCGATGCCCATGTCGATGAAACGGGTGATCGCGCCGGCTGCGTCATTGGTGTGCAGGGTGCTCAAAACCTTGTGGCCGGTCAAGGCGGCCTGGACGGCCACCGTGGCGGTCTCGGTGTCGCGGATTTCGCCGACCATGATGACATCCGGGTCCTGGCGCAGGATCGACCTCAGACCGTCCGCAAAGGTCATTCCCGCTTTGCGGTTGAGCTGGACCTGGCAGATCTTTTCGATCCGATATTCCACCGGGTCTTCGACCGTGATGATGTTGGTGTCCGGCTTGTTTATGGTTTTGAGGATCGAGTACAGACTGGTGCTCTTGCCGCTTCCGGTCGGTCCGGTGCTCAGGATCATGCCGTATGAACGGTTGATGACCGAAACGAGTTTGCTCCGATCCATCTCCGACATGCCGAGGCGTTCGAGGGAGTAGACCCCGCTGCTGGTGTCGAGCAGCCGCAGCACCAGATTCTCGCCGTAGATGGAAGGGATGGTCGACGCCCGAACATTAATCTCCTTGTTTTTCATCTTGGCCGTGAATCGACCGTCCTGGGGAACTCGCGCGATGGAGATGTCCATGTTGGCGAGAATCTTTAGCCTGGAGATAATCGGCAGGAACATCGACTTGGGCGGCGCGGGCACATCGTGGAGTTTGCCGTCGACACGGAAGCGTACCTGCACATAATCTTTTTCCGGACTGATGTGTATATCGCTGGCACTCTCGCGGACGGCTTGTGACAGAATTGAATTGACCAGACGGATGACCGGAGCCTCTTCGGCCATGCCCTGCAGGGAACTGACCTCGACGTCCTCCGTCACCGCGGCCTTTTCGATCTCCTTGTCGTACTGCATCTCCTCCATGTCTTCCAGCACACCGCCGATACCTGAATAAGTGCCGTAGAGTGTGCTCAGAAGCTGGTTCAGTTCCTGTTCGGTGCAGATTACCGTTTCGACTTCGTTGTTGGTATACACCTCGATTGCATCGACGGCATTAATATCCATCGGGTCGATCATGGCGATCGTCAGGAGCAAATGGTTCTTTTTAAGCGGCACAGCCTGGTAACGAAATGCCATATCAGCGGGAATGACGGTGGCCAACTCGGTGTCGATCTGGTAGGCTTCTGACGAATATTTTTCCAGATTCAACTGGTTGGAGACCATGTCAACGATCTGAACCTCGGTGACGATTCCCTCGCGCACAAGAA
>JBATHN010000637.1:0-2283 GCA_049666885.1 Desulfobacterales bacterium | reverse complement strand
AGATCGAAATGGAACACATTACCCGGACGCTCGAGCATACCGACTGGCGCATCGATGGTCCCAAAGGCGCCGCCAAGATTCTGGACATGAACCCTTCCACGCTCCGCTCCCGCATGCGCAAGCTGGGGATTAAAAAGCCATAAGGGTTTAGGCGTTCAAAGGTTCCTTCCTTCGCCTTCCAGGTTACGGAGGGCATGCAGGGTTCAGCCCAGCTGCCGGCAAAAAAAGGCCGGTCTGATCGAAAAAGAAACTTTGGCTATGTAGTTTCATCCAAGCGTGAAGGAGGATCCCGGATGTTTTCCAGACTGATTCATTTTTTTTTGCGCAAATCATCCAGGATACGCGGCAATTCTTCTACCATATAAAGCGGGAGGGACACCAGCGTGTATTCTACTTCACGGTTGCCTTCTTGGGTGCGGATGACATTTTTCACATCTTGAACAGATGGTGGGTTGAGGTCAAAACGAACCGCCAGCTCCACCCGCTTGCGAAACACAAATTGTTGAAGTGATTTCAGGGCGCCGCTTTTGCCGGCCTTAACTTCTATCGGCACGATCAGATTTCCTTGTGAGATCACATAATCCACCTCGGCGTTGGAAGACTTTCCTTCGCGAAGCCAGTAACAGAGCTGCGGTGCCTGGTGGGGATGCAGCAGGTGCTGGCCGATAAACTGCTCGGCCAGCCCGCCTTCATTGACCAGACTGCGTTCATCAACCGATTCAAGTAATAGCCAGTCATTACCGCAAATATGGTTGGCCATGCCAACATCCATAAACAGTAATTTATAGGCGTTAGGATTGATATCAACGTAAAGGGGAATACCCGTACAATGGCTATGAAAAACCTGATGACAAATGCGGGCATTGGTCAACAGCTCGATGACATTTTTAACTTTTAGGGACGGTTCCTCCCGTACCATATTGCTGTATTTCACTTTTTTGCCCAGACTCCTCGGAATATATCGAAATATTTGCTGCAAAAGGACCAGATCTTTTTGTTTGGCGTATTTGGCGAAATCGTCCTGGTACGTATCGGCAATGGATCGTTGAACCGCCGTGACCGCAGTCAGGGAGCCTTCATCGACAAATACCTGCACCGCCTCAGGCAGCCCTCCCACAAAAAGGTATTCGCGCTGGCGGTTGAGCAGTTTTTTATGAGCCGCCATCGGTATTTCCTCACCGAGTTTAAAGCCGGAAAGATATTTTTCAAGATCGGGTGAAACAGCGGACAGAAACTCTTTAAAAGTCAAGGGACCAAGATGATAATATGTAATCCGCCCTACCGGCATTGAAAAATGATGGTCCGCGAGGGTAAACTCAAGCAATGATCCGGCACTGACCACCGGAATATGCGGTCTATCTTCATAGAAATAGCGCAGTGCCTGAATGGCATGAGGAGTGCCCTGGATTTCATCCAAAAACAAAATAGTGTCGGCGGAATTTATCTTTTGTCCTGCCACTGCCTCCAACTCATAAATAATTCGCTCCAGATCAAGCGTTTTGAAAACAGCATCCAGATATAAATGTCTTTCAAGATTTATCTCCGCTAAGACCAATTCATTGTTGGCCGCGAACTGCCGCACCAGCGTAGACTTGCCCACTTGCCGCGCCCCCCTTAAAACCAGCGGTTTGCGACGCCGGGATCGGTACCACTCCTTTAAATGATGTTCTGCATGGCGAAAAATCATTATAAAACACCTCTTTTTTAGTCAATAAGCTATCAAAATAGAGGTGTCTTTACAATAATTATTATGAATTAATTAGGGTTCTTTATATGACTCTGGTTATAAATATCCGTATCCAGTAAGGCGTAATGAAGCTGTGTGAGGATTAAAATAGAATATGCACCGTGAATCCTCTAAACCGCAAGATATAGCCTAACCATCTGCATGCCAAAGTTAGGCGAAGTCGGTGACTATCTTGGAATCCGAAGTGCGTCTTGTACCTTGCGTGGCAGCTCAACAGTGATAAAGTAAGATTCGGGGTAAAGGTAATCCTCGCCAGACTCATCGACTATTCGCAAGTATCTTTCATTTGCCACCTTATCATCTGGCAGAACTTGATAAACCTTGCGCTTCTCCAAATCGTCACAATCTTTGTTCTTGATGCAAAGCACAAACAAAATAATTTCGCCATCAAGGCACCAAGACGCGAAGTTTAATTAATAATAAACATTTATTGTTTGTGTCTTGGTACCTTTGTGGCTATTCTTTTCGGCTTGTCCGGGTTGGGTATAACTAGGATTTCAATGATGTTGGTTCCACATGGAATGGATTGGTTACTC
>JBATHN010000636.1:0-2516 GCA_049666885.1 Desulfobacterales bacterium | reverse complement strand
TCGACCGGATGGCAGTTGGCTTCGGTGATGGCCCCTACCGATGCCCAGCGTGTGTGGCTGGAAACGGTGTGGTTCGCATGCGGGCAGGCCGCCAGGAGATGAAATATACGGTCTTCTTTGATTTGCTGCCGCAGAAAGCGAATGTTGTCGCCGAGCCGGCCGATCTCGGCCGCTACCTTGTAAGTCAACGTTACCGTGACCCGCGGCCGATCCGCAGTGCCTTTGAGCTCGTGCACAGTGATGCTGCCGTTGACCAGCAGTGCCCGTGCACTGCGTTCCTGCAACTCTGCGAGCAGATCTGCGCGGGCCACGGCTGCATTGAAACCACGGTAAGCGGAATCCTCTAAAATGAACATCAGCGATATGCCGGCCGAATCGCGTCCCCGGACCTCCAGGTGATCGATACTGTTGAGAACGGTGTTGATGTTCTTGTAAACCATGAGCTGGTCCGGTGGAAGACCGTCACGGCGGCCGTCGGCACCGAGCAGGTCGTTTATCTGGGCGATGTTCTGCGTCACTTCGGTCGCCAGAGACCAGGCAATATCCTTTAACTCCTCCAGGCGCCGTGCCAGAATGTCGACGGTGCGGGCATCGAGATGTCCCATCTTTTCGGTCAGCAGACGGGAATCTTCACCAATGATCTCAGTCAGGCGCCGTGAAATGGCTTTGATGGCCGCCTGTTTTTCGACATCGGCATAAACTGCACAAAAGTTCTCACGGATTTTCAAAATGTGTGCGGCCGCCAGCAGGCCGATCAGTGCGTCGCCGCCGAGGTACCCGTCGGCCGGATCGCCGGGTTGTGCGAGACAGGCAGCGAGGCTTTGCCGGGCAACGGTCTCCACGCTGCGAGCCATTTCCTCAAGGTCAACCGGCTGCGACCGCTTTTTTTTCTGTTTGAAGGCCACGATGCCGGCCAATCCGCAGGCCAAAAGGGTCGGGCGGCAAGGGAAGAAAACGAACGCCCCTGCCGGAACCCGCGCGAGACTGCGTCCGAAATAGATCCGGTTAGCGCAAAGACCAAGTATCTTTTTTTTCAGCAAGCGCAGGCTTATTAAAACTGTCGCGCAACCGTATTTGAAAATATGCATGCCTTTTGACCTCATTATCCGAATTGCCTGCGGAAGATCATTCTGCGAAAGGCTGAATGACCGTTTCGGGGTGGTCTCCAGCCAGGATCCTGCTGGCGAGAGCAATATCCTCGGGACGATTGACATCGATGCTGCGGCGGGTGGTGACCATGACATGGATCGGAATATCGTTCTCCAGCAGCCGCAGCTGCTCGAGCTTCTCTTTTTTTTCCAGGGGGCTCGGACCGAGAGTGACGAACTGTTTCAAGGTCTCTTTGCGAAAGGCGTACATGCCGATGTGCCGGTAAACCCGATCAGGCAGGCCGTCGCGTTGAAAGGGGATGAACGACCGGGAAAAATAAAGGGCTTTTCCGCTTTTTGAAAAAACCACTTTGACGGCATCGGGGGAGTCCGCTTCCCTTGCAGAAACGGAGCGCACCAGGGTCGTTACCCGGGTTGCGGCCGTTGCGAAGGGCGCCAGAAGTTCGCTCAACATCTCCGGTTCCAACGCCGGTTCGTCCCCCTGGATATTGACCACCACGGCGTCGTCTGAAACCTTGAGCTGCTCGGCGGCATCCAAAACGCGGTCGGTCCCGCTGGGGTGATCCGAACGGGTCATCACCACGGGAACATCGAATCGGACGGCCGCGGCGTAGATTCGTCGGTCGTCGGTGGCCAGCACGACACGATTCAGCTTCTCACAGCGGCTGGCCCGGTGGTAAACGTGCCAGAACATCGGTTTTCCGTGAATTTCCGCCAGGGGTTTGCCGGGAAAACGGGTGGAGCCGTAACGCGCCGGTATGACGCCGATGCAATCGGGAAACGGGTTCATCACAACGGAACTATTTTAACAGTTTCTTCAGAATGAGCAAATGAAAAAAGTCTGCGGTAATATCCTCATTTCAATTGCGTTCCCGGTTTCATCTTGCGCTCAGGTGTTGCAATGCTGACACCGGTTTCACCGACAACAGCCAAGAGCATGCCATTCGATAGAATGCCCATGATTTTTGCCGGTTTCAGGTTGGCGACTACGATGATCTGCTTTCCCTCGAGTTCTTCGGGCGTGTAGCTTTCGGCTATCCCGGCCACAATTGTGCGCCGCTCACCCAAATCGATTTCCAGGCGCAGCAATTTGTTGGCTCTCGGAACGGCTTCGGCTTTAACGACCGTGGCCACCCTGAGGTCGATTTTAGCAAAGTCTTCGATCGTCACCTGAGGCTTAAAAGCGGGTTTTGTTTCTGTGGCTGCAGTTGACGGCATCGATGCGGTTTTGCCCTTTTTAAGGTCGATACGTGGGAATAGACTGACTGTTTTCAAGATCCTGGTTTCGGGCGGAAGGCCGTTCCACTGCTTCAATCGGTCGAGGGTGTAAAATTGAGCCTCGGGGTCCAGTCCCAAATGCTTCTGCATGGTCTCGGCCGTAGCGGGCATGACCGGATAGATGAGCCC
>JBATHN010000635.1:0-1558 GCA_049666885.1 Desulfobacterales bacterium | reverse complement strand
AACCTTGTTCGGCCGCGCCAGATCGCAATGTATCTCGCCCGGAACTTCACTGACTCACCGCTTCAAACGATCGGCCGCAGTTTCAACCGCTACCACGCGACTGTTTTGCACGCCGTCAATTGCGTTGAAAAGGGGATCAAGAAAAATGGTGCCATCCAAAAACAGGTTGAATTCTTCCGCCAGAAGCTCCATTCGGGGAAGTTTTAATCGGCTGACGGTTGCCGGAGGACGATTGCGCGAGGTGGCCATAGCGGGTTTTACTGCCGTCAAGCGAGGCCTCAAACATTTTTCTCCGCTGTACTACTATCTGATCGGCATTCTCCTCGAGGATATTGCCCACTTTTAGCCGCTCCATCCAGCAATTCCAGCATTTGTCGGTGAACATAACCATTGGTCGCCAGAATCTCAGGGCTCTCGGGTGTGTAGGGGCGGTTTGAAAAATCGGTTATCTCCGCCCCGGCCTCCCGTGCAATCAGCATTCCGGCCGCGGTGTCCCAGGGTTTCAGGTGCTCCTCCCAGAAGCCTTCGAAACGGCCACAGGCCACATGGCACAGATCAAGTGCGGCGGAACCGAACCGTCGAATTCCTTGCGCTGCTTCCAAACACCGGGTAAACCGAGACACGATCGGCGCGAGGTCCTCTCGCACATCATATGGAAAGCCCGTCACCAATAGACTGTCCATGAGCGAGGCTATCTCCGAGACCCGAATGGGGTGCTCATTGCAAACGGCTCCCCCTCCGGCCGTTGCCGTGAAGAGTTCACCGGTCACGGGGTTGAGCACGATTCCGATGACGACGTCGCCCTCGACTGCGAAGGCGATCGAAACGGCATACATACCGATCCGGTGCGCGTAGTTGGTTGTTCCGTCCAGCGGGTCTATAATCCAGGTGTAGGCACTATCGACGGTGTCACGGCCACTTTCCTCAGCCAGAATACCGTGGTCGGGAAACCGGGAGCGGATCACCTGTAGAATGCGTTCTTCCGAGGCTGTATCGGCCTCGGTGACCAAATCGATGACGCCTTTCTTGCGCACCCGGGAAATGTTGCCGAACTTGGCCTGCAAAATTTCGGCTGCCTGGTAAGCGGCTGCAATGCCGACTCTCTTGACGTTCTCCAAATCAATCCTTTGAATAGGGTCCATCATCAGGCATCTCCTTCCGGCTTGCGGTCACCGACAATGATGCGGTTTTCCAGGGCCGGTAAAAAGTGTTTCTGCATCCGTTCGATCAGAGGCATGAGGGTGCCGGCCGTGTCGGCTGAAATCGGAATACCGTCGAGCCGCGCGGTCAGCGTGCGGACCAGTTCCGGATCGACCAGATCCTGCTTGTTCAGAACCCGTATGACGGCCAATTTTTCGAGTTTCAGGTCGTTCAGAATGTTTTCCACCGAGTGGATCTGCTCCAGGTGCCGGGGGTTGCTGATGTCGATGACATGCAGCAGCAGGTCGGCGTTTTCCAGTTCCTCCAAGGTCGCCCGGAAGGCGACCACCAGATCCTGCGGCAGGTCTTTGATGAAGCCGACCGTATCGGTGATGATCACCTCGATGTCACGCGGGAA
>JBATHN010000634.1:0-1726 GCA_049666885.1 Desulfobacterales bacterium | reverse complement strand
AGACCCTGTCGAGCAAAAGAATTCATTCTTGCCTTGGCTGTCCATTATATGCGGGCAACGAATTGATCGGTGCATTAACGGCCGATGCCATCGACAGCACGGCCTTCGATGCGCTGGACATGAGGTTTTTAACTGCGATCGGCGCCCTGGCGGGTGCCGAAATGCACACGACGGATTTGATGCGGGCACTCGAAATCAGCGCCGAAAAAATGGGACTTATCGCCAAAGACCTGATGCACGAAGTTCTTCTGGACAAGGGGAAAAAGATGCTCGGCGCCAGCAAGGCGATGGATCGATTACGCAGGGAAATCGATCTGGTGGCGCGATCTGATTTTTCGATTTTGATAACCGGTGAAACGGGTGTCGGTAAAGAACTGGTGGCAAGAGCGATTCATTCGGCGTCTCTGAGGAGCGATCTGCCGCTGCTGTACGTGAACTGTGCCAATTTGACGGAAACCCTGGCTGAAAGCGAACTCTTCGGCCACACGAAGGGCGCTTACACGGGCGCCGCAACCGAGAGGATCGGCAAATTCGAACTCGCCGACGGCGGAACCCTGTTTCTGGATGAGATCGGCGACCTACCAATGTCTGTCCAACCCAAACTGCTGCGCGTTTTGCAGGAAGGTGAGGTTCAAAAACTCGGCACTGCCAAGGTGAAACGCGTCGACGTCCGCATCTTGGCAGCCACCAATCGGAACCTGGAAAATGCGGTCAAAAGCGGTCATTTTCGCGTCGATCTCTATCACCGCTTGAATGTCTACCCCCTACGGGTACCACCACTACGAGAGAGAACCGATGACATTCCCTTACTGGTTGGGTATTTTTGTGAATCGGCGCAAAGGCGGGTCGGCGCGGGGCGGTTTCTTTTGCACCGTCAGACCATGAAGACGCTCAAGAGGTACAGCTGGCCGGGAAACGTCAGAGAACTCGAGAATATCATCACCCGTGCCGTCTTGAAGACATCGTTGGGTGTTACCGAGGGGCAGGAAGTCACTATTTTACCAGAAAATTTGGATATAAATACCGATAGGATAACGGAAAATGATACCGCGACCCTTCATTCCGTGAAAATCGGGGCAACAGACGGTTTAACGCTCAGAGAAGCCGTGGACGAATTTACGAGGGAGTATATCTTCGGAACAGTCAAATCAAACCAGGGGAATTGGGCCGCAGCCGCCCGCCGGTTGGGAATACACAGAAGTAATTTGCACAAACTTGCGAGGAGGCTCAATGTCAAGTGAACCCCATGGTTGCATAAACAACATGGCAAAGGGTAGCTAATGGTTCGTAACTGAAACCAACATCGTAGCAAAGCCCCCCATTCTAAAATACCGCCATTGGTGAAAACGAAGGATGGGATCGATTTTGCCATTTTGTTTACCCTGCGGGAAAGCCGGAGGACTTCAGATCCTGCGTTGTCAAGGGATTGCGGTAGGAAATTACAGCTTCACCCTTGACGCCTTGACTCTGAATCCCTCCGACTTTTTCAACCTTGGGGTTTATATCAGCAGTCCTTTAAGTGTTTTTATGCGGTAAGGTGATCACAAAGCAGGCGCCTTGCGGTTCATTTTTGGCCGCCTGGATGCTTCCCCCGAAGTCTTTGATGATGCCGTAGCTGATCGATAGCCCCAGTCCGGTGCCCTTGCCGACCTCCTTGGTGGTGAAGAACGGCTCGAAGATTTTATCTAATATGGATGCGGGAATGCCGATGCCGGAGTCGCAGACC
>JBATHN010000633.1:0-3163 GCA_049666885.1 Desulfobacterales bacterium | reverse complement strand
GAAATGAAGCGTAACGCAGATATCGGGCTTTTTACGAATCCGTCAAGAACTGGAACACCGGTCATAAACATGGAGGTGACATGATGGCAAGATATCTTTTGCTGTGGGAAATGAACAAAAACCTCGTACCCATTGACCCCAAAGAACGAAGCACCGGTTGGGGAACTCTGCTGGCATTGGTTAAAAAGGACCTATCGAAGGGCCTCATGAAGGACTGGGGGGCATTTCCCGGAGAAAACAGAGGCTACCTGGTTGCAGAGGGCTCGCAACTCGATATTTTGAAGATGACCCAGCAGTACACGCCCTATGTGAACTTCAAAGTTCATCCCGTCTCAGCCGTCGGTGAAATCGAAGCGTTACTCGAACATATGGTTAGATAAACAAGTGAAGGCAGAGCCTGAAACTCTGCCTTCACTATGACCTCGATACTTGTCAATTGATATTCCGAGCTACATTTTCGTATGAACATGTCCGCGGAAGTTCAAGGTTAAAATTCCTAATAAGGAAATCCGCAGGCATCCGGTGTTGTGCCGTGCGTCGAGTTTTGCTCTTTACTGTTAATTCTGAAGGGCTTACGACCCTTAAACAGTCTGACGATTAATCGATCTGCCTTCGTTTATCAGGGTCTAAGGACTCATCTTGGCTATGGAAGACCGCATCTTTTTGTCAAGCAAAGAAGTCTTGGCGGCAATTCGGGCCGATTTTCATCAATACGCCCCACAGACCCGCCTCTTCCTCGAACTCTTCCCGCTGGTTTTCGGCGAGCATGCGGTTATTTCCGGAACTTCCCGGGATGGCCGTTTGTGGATGGCTGCGCGCATGCGAAAGATGTTCCAAATCAGCCCCAAAGAACTGGGCATCCGCCTCTGTCATGAGCTGGAGCAAACCAGCCCGTCATTGGAAGTCCTGGCTGCGGCCTGCCGTCGTGTTTTCAGAACCGTCGCCCAGCCGGGTGGGTCCGACCGGTCAAGTGAGCCCGGCATATGGCTATTTACAGGCATGGAAGATTTCTCATGCCGCCAGTGCGGGCACTGCTGCCGTCACCTCGACTACTATGATCAACTCACGGAAGCCGACTATAACCGCTGGCAAGCGCTGGGCCGAACGGACATCCTGAAGAAAGTGCGGCGTGTCAAGCGCGAGAACAACACGTACGCTTACTGCATGTGGGAAAGAACCGGCACCGGAAAAACGGGAAGTCCCTGTCCATGGCTCCACAAAATACCAACCCAAAACCGTTGGGAATGCCGGATCCATGAGGTCCGCCCGGAGATCTGTCGCCAGTATCCCGGTAGCCGCAAGCATGCGGAGATGACCGGCTGCCCGGGTTTCGAGACTCCCTAACCGATTTTACGACTCCAAACACGATACCCTCCTGTACTAAAAAAACCGCATTGGGCATCACCGGCCTGAGTCTTTGTTGACAACCCAAAACGCGCCTGCTATTCCACCGCCGTTTAAACGAAATGGGATGTTACATTAACGATGACGGTTCCAACACAAATTTAAATTGGATTTTGATACGCAGGGATACAGATTGCCCCTGAATTTTATGTTCATCGAAGTAAATATTGATGAAGAGCCGAACGAGTATTCATACCGGGCGTATCGTCTTAACGACCTTCGGATCCCTTGGAGATCTGAACCCATTTATTGCTCTGGCGCGTGAGCTTCAGGACCGGGGCTATCGGCCGGTTATCGCCACCAGCGAGTATTACAGAGACATCATCTGTGCTGCCGGGATAGCGTTTCACCCCGTCCGCCCGGATGTGAATCCGAAAGATAAGGTCCTGCTTCACCGGGCCATGCATCCACGCAGAGGCACCGAGGTAATCATAAGGGAGATTGTCATTCCGGCGATTCGCAATACTTACGAAGATCTGAGCACCATTCTGCAAAACGCAGACGTGCTGATCACACACTCAATCAGCTATGCCGGTCACATCGCCGCCGAAAAAAAAAGCCTGACCTGGATATCTGTCGTTCTCGCACCCATTGCCTTTTTATCAGCACACGATATGCCTGTACTGCAGGGCTTGCCCTTTCCAACCCTTCCGGTAATACTGGGCCCGGCGATAAACCGTCTATTGATCAAGGTCATAGAACGTGTCACCCGAAGATGGTGCGGACCACTGGCAAGGCTGCGAGTGGATCAGGGACTTGCCCCGGGCAAGCATCCCCTATTCGAGGGTCAGTATTCACCGCAACTCGTGCTGGCCCTGTTTTCACACGTACTGGCCCGTCCCCAACCTGACTGGCCTCCCAACACCCGCATTACAGGTTATGGGTTCTATGATGAGGCCTCAGGGCAGAGTGACTTGTCGCCGGAACTCGAACGGTTTTTAAAAGCAGGGCCGCCTCCGGTGGTTTTCGCACTTGGCAGTGTAGCGGTCTACACGGCCGGCGATTTTTATCGCATGGCAGCGGCAGCGGCGGTCGCGCTGAACAGGCGTGCCGTACTTGTGGTGGGTCTAGACACGCACAATCTGACCGCAGGAGAACTCCCGCCGAATTTGGTCGCCGTGGATTATGCGCCGTATTCGAAACTGTTTCCCAAGGCCGCCGTTATCGTTCACCAGGGAGGCATCGGCACCACGGGACAGGCCTTGCAGGCCGGAAAGCCCACCCTGGTCGTCCCTTTTGCCCATGACCAACCGGACAACGCCCGGCGGCTCGGGCGATTGGGGACATCGAAAACACTTCCCTTCAGACGATGCTCGACCGGCGCTATGACCCGCGCGCTCGAGGAATTGCTGAAAAATTCTGAGTTCGCGCAGCGGGCAGAGATGATCGGAAGAAAGGTGCGTTCGGAGAACGGTGTTGTAAACGCGTGTAATGCAATCGAGGCGTTATTGGCGGCCGTGAATTGATTTGGCGGCGCAGACGCCTGGTTCGGCTGCCCGGGCATTAAGACTTCTTAATCGTTAATTAGACTCAATTCACGATAGAGTCTTTCATCAATAAATCTTAATCGAAATGAATAACGCCAATGCCTCATGGGCGGACGACCCTGCCTTTTGAGAGGGGGACCGTGTGTGGGGACGCGTGGTGGCAGATGTTCCGTATTACTGCCGGAGCAAGACATTGGTTTTTAATCTCACATCGAGGGGGTTCCATGGAACCCCCTCTCGACATCCCAAAACCTGAATTCATCTACGCCAGC
>JBATHN010000632.1:0-1816 GCA_049666885.1 Desulfobacterales bacterium | reverse complement strand
CCAGAGCGGCGGCGTGCTGGTGGATCAGATGGTCAAGTTCGCCGAGCAGGGGGTCGGACTGTCTCTGGCGGTGAGCATCGGTAACAAGGCCCTTATCCGTGAGCTGGACATGCTGGATTACCTGTCCGAAGATCCCGCGACCCGCGTGATTGCCTTCTACGTGGAGGGTTTCGACAAAAATGAGGGCCGCCGTTTCGTCCAGGTCGCCGCAAGCGTCCCGAAACCGATCATCGTGCTCAAGTCCGGCAAAAGCACCGAGGGCCGGCGGGCGGCCTCCAGCCACACCGCCTCCCTGGCCGGCGACCACAAAGTCTTCTCCTCCGTCCTGGCCCAGTACGGTATCGTGGAAGCCGACAACGAATTCGAGATGGTGTCTTTCTGCGAGTCCCTCAGCTGTTACCGCCAGAAGATTCTGGGTCGGGTCGGGATCATCACCGTCAGCGGCGGGCACGGTGTCCTCGTTACCGATATCTGCGCCGCCAGAGGATTGGCGGTCCCTCAGCTGTCCAAAGATACCCGGCAAAAGATACAGGAGAACCTGTCCGCGAGCGTTCAGGGGATCGCTTCCCTCGAAAACCCCGTCGATTTAACCGGCAGTGCCCGGGATGATGATTTTGTGGCTGCCGCCAACGGACTGAGCCAGGCACCGGAGGTCGATTGCGTCATCTTGCTTTTGCTGCCGTACTCACCCGGAATCAGTTCCGATCTCGGGGCGCGGTTGAGCCACGTGTTCCGGCGCGAGAACAAACCGCTGGTGGCTTACGTGCCCCACCAGGAAAAATACCGGATGTTGATCGAGGGTTTTGAACTGAACAACGTCCCGGTCTCCTCTTCCATCGATGGCGCTGTGCTGATGGTCGAAGCCCTGCGGAGGTGCCGGACATGCTGAATCAGGACATGCGGGACATCATCCGCCGTGCAAAAAAATACGGCTGGGTATTGGAACCGGAAGCCAAGCGAATGCTCTCTTTGGCCGGGATTCCCGTGCCCGATTTCCGCTGGGTGACCACCCTGCCCGAAGCCCTTGCCGCGGCTGAGGACATCGGCTACCCGGTGGTAGCCAAGATCGTTTCTCCGGCCATCGTGCACAAATCCGAGGTCAACGGCGTGGCCGTCGGCCTCGAAGATGCAGACGCATTGACCGATGTCTTTAAGGGTTTCAGCAGACTGGAGGGATTTGCCGGAGTCCTGATCGAGCCGCTGGTCTCCGGGATCGAGCTGATCATCGGTGCGAAAATCGACTACCAGTTCGGCCCGATCATATTGCTGGGCATTGGCGGCACCGGAGTGGAAATCTATCAGGACACCGCCTTGAGAATGGCCCCGCTTTCGGACAGCGATGTCTCATCAATGGTGGAAAGCCTTAAGGGTGCTAAACTTCTTAAAGGGTATCGCGGCGCGGAGCCAATCGACATGCCGGCCTTGATACGGCTGGTTCATCATTTTTCAGTTCTGGTCATGGATATAGCGGACCGCATCGACACGATCGATCTCAATCCTGTCAAGTGCACCGGTACAGCATGTGTCGTGGCCGATGCCCGCATCATGTTGGCCGACGCCGGCCCCTAAAATCGGTCCTGGAAGTTGTAGGGGATCACTCAAAAATAACTTAACATTTTGGACGGCGATTGAGTGTCACGGATTTTCGATGGCTGCCAATACTGGTGATGAGCTGGATATCGCCGGTGCTGGAGATCTAAAAGAAGAGGAAGAAAGGGCGTCGTCGTCGCCATTCCCATCGAACCGATTTGAAATGACGGCCAGCATGCTTTCCAATTCGAGTGAATTTCTGCTCAAGCCGTCAACGCCGCTCAGC
>JBATHN010000631.1:0-1551 GCA_049666885.1 Desulfobacterales bacterium | reverse complement strand
GCAACCGACAAGGGCAAGGTCGCCGAGAAAGCGGCACTTGACGCCAAGCAAAAAGAAGCCGACAAGGCCAAAAAGGCCGGCGTGACACCGGCCGTCGACCAGGAGAGCAAGCTGGAACAGATGCTTTACAAACTGAACCGTATTCACAAGCGCATCGATTAAAGGCCCCGGCATCCGGAACCGGCCGTATGCCGGATCCGCAAGGAGCCAACGGTAGTTGAAAAGACCGACGATTTAACATTTTTCACTCTTAACGACCTCAACGAAGGAGGAGGAAGGTATGTCAAGACTCGTTGCATTCGCCGCCATCCAGGGTGGCTACAATATCGTATCCAAGGTTGAAGGAAGGTACAAGAGAGCCCTGCAGACCTACAATGCGGACACCAAGGTGGGGTTTCCCAACACGGCTTACTACCTGCCGGTGATTTATTCCCTGATCGGCCTGAAGGTCGAAACACTGGAGGATATGAAAAAGCCTCTCGACTTTGCCCGCGGACTGCTGCCGCCCCACGTCAAGGGCCATAACCACCTGCCGTATCTTGGACCCTTGCTGGATGCCGGCATGGCGGCCATCCTGGCATTCGAAATCGACGAGGCGCTGCGGTATCTGGAGGAGCCCGATTTTTACCTGCACTCCGAGGAACCGGACATCGATGCCGGCAAGATCTGGCTCGGAGCGGCCGACGACACGGTTTTCCGCAAAAGAGGCGTGGAGTTCGTCGACGGTTCGGCCCCCGGTTTTGCGGCCATCGTCGGTTCGGCACCGGATCCCGAAACCGCCAAGATGATTGTGGAAGAGTATCAGCGTCGCAGCCTCTACATTTTCTGCGCGGCCCACCAAAACGGCACGACCGTGATCGAGCAGCTCATCCAAGCGGGGGTTCAGGTCGGCTGGAACACCCGTATCGTTCCCTTCGGCCCGGATATTTCATCGGCCGTCTTCGCCCTCGGGTTCGCCAACCGGGCGGCCATGGCCTTCGGCGGTGTCAAGCCGGGTGATTACAAGAAAATGCTGCTCTACAACAAGGACCGGATCTTCGCTTTCGTCAACGCCCTGGGCGATGTGAACGCCGAATGGGCGGCGGCAGCGGCCGGTGCGGTCAACTGGGGTTTCCCAACCCTGGCCGACACCGACATTCCCGAAATCCTGCCCACCGGTGTCTGCACCTACGAGCATGTCGTCGCCAACGTGCCGCACGACAAGATGGTCGAAAGATCGGTGGAGGTTCGCGGCCTGAAGACCACCGTGTCCCAGATCGAGATTCCCTGCGCCTTCGGTCCGGCTTACGAGGGCGAGCGGGTGCGCGGCGCCGATCTGTTCTGCCAGATGGGCGGCGGCAAGACCCAGGCCACCGAGCTGGTCAAGATGGCCGAGATGAACGAGATCGAAGACGGCAAGGTGATCGTCGACGGTCCGAATGTCTCCGACATCAAGGAAGGCGAGACCCTGCCGCTCGGCATTTATGTTCAGGTGGCCGGTCGGAAATTCCAGACCGATTTCGAACCGATCATCGAGCGTCAGATCCATCACCTGATCAACTACATCCAGGG
>JBATHN010000630.1:0-4115 GCA_049666885.1 Desulfobacterales bacterium | reverse complement strand
GAAACCTTTCCGATCGGAAAATCGCAGATCGTTCGGGAGGGCTCGGATATCACCCTTGTTTCTTACGGATCGATGATGCGTCCCACGCTCGAGGCGGCTGAGATCCTCAAAGAAAAGGAGACCGTTGAGGCCGAAGTCGTCGACCTGCTGACCTTGTCGCCGCTCGATGACAGCCTGTTCACCGAATCGGTGCGCAAGACCGGACGCGCCGTGATCATACATGAGGCCCCGCGCAGTTATGGTCCCGGGGCCGAAATCGTGGCCAAGCTGATCGACAAATCGTTTTACTACCTCGAGGCCCCGATTGGTCGGGTTACCGGTTTCGACGTCGTCATTCCCCTGTTCAACCGGGAGAGTCACTATATTCCCAATGCCCAGCGGATCGTGCGTGCCGCCCGGAATGTACTAAAACCGGCCGCCTGACAAATGTCTCGGGCATGCGCGCTCACTTCTGCGCAGGCAAGGCAGTTAGTCGTTTAATTTGCCATGTTGTTTATGCAATGCTGGGGGTAACACGAGGAGGACCTATGGCCCGTTCTTTCAAACTGCCCGATCTGGGTGAAGGCATCCACGAAGGCGAAGTCATCGCAGTCCTGGTAAATGTCGGTGACGCCGTGGAAGAGGGTGACCCGATTCTCGAGGTAGAAACCGACAAGGCTTCGGTCGAAATCCCTTCACCGTTTACCGGCACTGTGAAGGAAATCATGGTAAAAGCGGGCGATGTCGTCAAGGTCGGCAACCTGATGATGACGTTCAGCGACGATGCGGCCGGAGTAAAGAAAGAAGAAAAACCCGGCCAGGAACCCGACAAAGGGGAAGCCGCAAAGAAAAAAGAAAAGGCCCCATCCGAGAAGAAAACAAAACCTGCTGAACCCGAGGGGAAAGACACTCCGCAGCAGGAAGAAAACCAAACCGCCGGGATGCCAGAAAGAAACAAGGGCCCGGTGCCGGCATCACCGGCGACGCGTCGGTTGGCACGCGAACTTGGGGTCGATCTCCGTGTGGTGACGCCGAACGGGCCCGCTGGGATGGTCACCGCCGAAGACGTGCGCGCTTTCGCGTCTAAAGAAAAGCGAGGTGAAGGGGCGGCAGAAGAACCGTCGGCCGGAGCCGAACCGGTTGTCGTTGCCGGTGCAGCGCCCCCCGGATTGCCGGACTTTACGAAATGGGGATCCGTAGAACGACTGCCGCTGCGCTCGATTCGAAAGGCAACCGCCCGGCAAATGGCGCTGGCCTGGTCCCAAATTCCGCATGTTTCCAGCCAGGACGATATCGATGTCACCCGGCTCGAAGCTCTGCGACGCCGCAACAAACAGGCTGTCGAAAAAAAGGGCGGCCGCCTCACCCTCACCGTTTTTGCCGTAAAGGCTGCCGCAGCAGCCCTGAGGCAGTTTCCGCAGTTCAATGTCTCGCTGGATGTGGCAAAAGGTGAAATCGTCCGCAAACACTATCGCCACGTCGGTGTCGCCACCGATACGGGGGAAGGCCTGGTCGTGCCTGTTTTGCGCAACGTCGACCAAAAAAGCATCACCGAACTGGCTGTTGAACTCAGAGAACTCGTCGATAGGACCCGAGCGCGCAAGGTCGATTTGGAAGAGCTGCAAGGCGGCACATTCACAATCACGAACATCGGGGCGGCCGGCGGCCGGGGGCACTTTTCACCGATCATCAACTACCCGGAAGCCTCCATCCTCGGAATGGGAGCCGCCCGGCTCAAGCCGGTGATTAGGAAAACCGAGACCGGGTCCACCCAAATCGTGGCACGCATGATTCTTCCGGTTGTCCTGGCGATCGACCACCGGGTCCTGGACGGTATCGACGCCGCCCGGTTTCTGGAATTTTTCCGCACCGCGCTCGAAAATCCTGACAAAATGCTTCTGTCGATATAGCAGGGTATCGAATTATCGTGTTAAACACTCATGATAATTCGGGCCACCACGGTGCCTGAAAATGACGCGCCGGAGCCTGGATGAGCGGTTGCGAAAAGCGGCTGACTGTCTGAGTCGCTTTGGGGTCTTAGACCGGACCCTATGCCGATACCGCTTGTAAGGCACAACTTTAAAGCTGCATCCGAACTCATTTTTTGATGACGGGCCTAGTCCGGGCTTAGACCCCGTTGGCGGTGAGTTTCAGCCGTCTTTCGCAACCGTTCATCCGGGCGGAGGAGCCCACCTTTTTTCCGTATTACATTATGTTTTTGTACTAAAAGGAGGTGATCTCTCATGGTCATGGGCGAGCTGTCACAGGAAACCGAATTACTGGTCATCGGCGGGGGACCGGGCGGTTATGCGGCTGCTTTTCGGGCCGCCGATCTGGGAATGGACGTCACATTGGTGGAGATATCGGAAAAACCCGGTGGGGTATGCCTTTTCAGAGGCTGCATTCCCTCGAAAACTTACCTGCATCTTGCGGAACTGATTCACGACGCCGCGCACGCCGGTGCCATGGGTCTCAAGTTCGGATCACCGGAAATTGACCTGGAAAACGTGCGCAACTACAAGAACCGGGTGGTCGAAAAACTTGCCGATGGGCTGGTCAGTCTCGGCAAATCCCGCGGCGTTCAACGCATTCGCGGCAGAGCCGCCTTCGAGAACTCGAAAACTGTGCGCATCTTTGAATCCGATGTGAGCCATATCAAATTTCGCCAGGCAATTCTGGCCACCGGTTCACACCCCACCCCGTTTCCCGATGTTCCCTTCAAAAAAGCGGGCCGGATCATGAATTCCACCGGTGCGCTCGCTTTGGCAGAGGTCCCCAAGAGTCTTCTGGTCATCGGCGGCGGATACGTGGGGCTGGAACTGGGGTCGGTCTATGCCGCCCTCGGCAGCCGGGTCAGTGTGGTGGAACTGGGAGATCGGTTGCTGCCGGGCATTGATGCCGATCTGGTAGAACCACTCAAACGCCGTCTGGAAAAACTCTTCGAGTCGATCATGCTGAATACGAAGGTCAAAGGTCTCAAAGAAAGCGTGGACCGGGTAAAAGTATTCTTCGAAGGCGACATCGATCCGGCGGAGCAAGAATTCGATCGTGTCCTTGTCGCCATCGGTCGTCGTGCCAATTCGGCCAACATCGGGTTGGAAAAGACGAGCGTCGAGATCGATGACCGTGGTTTTGTCAACGTGAATGAGAGGCAGCAAACGGCCGACGAATATATTTACGCCGTAGGCGATGTGGTCGGCGGAATGATGCTGGCCCACAAGGCCAGCTATGAGGGAAAAATCGCCGCCGAGGTGATTGCCGGTGAACCCTCTGCTTTCGATGCGCGGGCGATACCGGCCGTGGTCTACACCGACCCGCAAATTGCCTATTGCGGTTTGACAGAAGAAGAAGCGCACCGGCAGGGAAAAAAGATTGAAGTCAACCGCTTCCCATGGAAATTTTCGGGACGCGCCGCAACCATGGATGCAGGGGAGGGTCTGACCAAAATGATCGTCGAACCGGACACCGGCCGCATCATGGGTGTCGGCCTCACCGGCCGAAACGCCGAGAGCCTCATCGCAGAAGGCGTTTTGGCGGTTGAAATGGGCGCTCTGGCCCAGGATATCGGCCTGACCATCCACCCGCACCCCACGCTTTCAGAAACCGAAATGGAAGCGGCCGAAATTTTCACCGGTACAGCCACCCACATTCTCGGCAAGAAAAGGAGCCGGTAAATCACAATGACCAAAATCCAAAAATACAAACCTTAAAATCCGTATCTTGACACAATATGCATTAAATGTTAATTTTATGCATAAGATTAGGGGCAATCATGAGAACAACACTTGATTTACCGGAAGATTTAATAAATGAAGCGATGAAAGCCACTCACATTAATACAAAAACCAAAGTTATTATCACCGCCTTAGAAGAGTTGATAAGGAAATCAAAAATCTCCGGATTGAAAGAATTTAAAGGCAAGGTAGATTTGGATATTGATATGAACGCCATCAGAAGGCGTCAATGTCGGTATTAGTTGATACATCCATATGGGTAGCGTATTTCAGGAGTGGAGATAATTCTGAAAAACTTGATTTCTTAATTGATGAAAACCTTATTGTTATTAATGATCTTGTTCTTGCAGAATTGGTTCCATCTTTAAAAGTTCGCAATCAACGCAAAATTATTAATTTATT
>JBATHN010000629.1:0-2552 GCA_049666885.1 Desulfobacterales bacterium | reverse complement strand
GTCAGATGGTATTTTTTCAACAGCGCGTACAGCCGCGATTGCGACAGCCCGGAGATGTTCAGGGCCTGCTTGACGTCGCCCCGGCAAGCCGCCAGCACGTCTTTCAGATACTGCTCTTCGGCATGCGCACAGGCCATTTCCCTGAATTCCTGCAGCGTGTGCCTTTGTGATGCGTCCGGCTGAGAGGCAAATTTCGACTCTGCGGGAGACGCGCTCGGAGTGGACAGCGCTGCCTGGGCAGCCTCAACGCGGATCTTGCCCGGCAGGTGCACCGGGTAAAGGGTTGGATCGTGGCGGGCCATCAACACGGCCTGCTCCAAGGCGTTCACCAACTCGCGCACGTTGCCCGGCCACCGATAGGCCTCGAGGGTTTCGAAAAAAGCCTCTGAAATTCCTTTTTGCTCCAGCTGCAACCGCCGGCAAAGCTCCTGGAGATGGTGCGTGGCGATCGGGCGAATATCCGCGGTCCGTTCCCGCAAGGCCGGTAGCGTAACGCCGACACTTTGTATGCGAAAGAAAAGATCGCTGCGAAACGCACTGCGTGCCACCATCTGCTCCAGGTTGCGGTGGGTGGCCGCCACCAGCCTGAAATCGCTGGCAACCTCCTGCCGGCCGCCAAGGGGCCGGACCCGCCGCTCTTCCAGCACCCGCAGAAAGGCCTTCTGAAGCGCCGGGAGCAACTCGCCCACTTCATCCAGCAACAAGGTGCCCCGATCGGCCTGCATCACAAGACCTTGTTTATCCTCTTCGGCCCCGGTGAAGGCGCCCCGGCTGTAACCGAACAAAAGGCTCTCGACCAGCGTTTCCGGAAGGGCCGTGCAATCGACGACCACAAACGGTCCCTCCGCCCGGGCGCTGTTCTCGTGGATCGCCCGGGCAAACAGCTCCTTGCCGGTGCCGGTCTCCCCGGTGATCAACACGTTGACATCGCTTGCGGCACAGTGGGCCACCATGTCCAGACAGGCGTTTATCTGAGGGCTGTTGCCGATGATCGCGCCCCGGCGCAGGGACACCATGGCCGGCGGCCCGTCGGCGGGTTGATGGTGCCGGCGGTAGTCGAGGGCACGTTTGAGGGCCAGGGCAATGTGTTTGGACGAGGTGCCCTTTTCGATATAATCCCAGGCGCCGTTGGTGATGGCCAGCGCGGCACCGTCCGGGTCGCCGGCGCCGGTGATGATGATCACAACCGGCCGGGAGGGCAGTTGATCGATTTGGGGGAGCAGCGAAAGCCCGCTGCCGTCCGGCAGGCCCACATCCAAAAAGATCGCGTCCACCGCACGGTCCTGCGCCGCCGCGACGCCTTCGACCAAAGTCCCGCTGGCTAATGCTTCATGGCCCATGTGGCCGACAATCCGCGAGAGCCCATGGCAAAAATCCGGGTCGTCATCGATGATCAGAACTCTGGCCATATCAGGGATCCTTCATAATTGGCTCGGGACCTCCCCGCCCTGAAGCACCCATCGGACAATTCGGACAAATTAAAGGCTGCTGAAATGCCTATGGAAAAATGGTATTCGGTAAATTTGAATCCATTTGGACAACGAGGCAGCCGCGTTTCTCGGTGAACATTTACATGGAGCCGGGTGATCAATAGAGTTCTTGATTTCACCGAGAATTACTGACGAGGCAGTCGTTCTCAAACTTCGGATTTAATAGGCAATCGAACGGTGAAAGTGGTTCCTTCTCCCAACTGAGAGGTAACGTCTATCGTTCCACCGTGTTCTTCGATCAGTTTACTGCTGACCAGCAACCCCAGTCCAGTACCCTGCGATCCCTTTGTGCTGAAAAAAGAAGCAAAAATATTTTCCTTCACCTCATCCGTCATTCCGGAGCCGTTGTCACTGACGTCAAATCTGATGAAATTGTCACTTTCAAGGGTAGTAATTACAGTGACACAATGCGTTTTAGTGACGCTATCGTCATAGCGACAGGCATCGATGGCATTAGACACCAGATTCAACAGGCAGCTGTGAATGGTGCGTGGATCCATGACCACCTCTCCGATCGACTGGGAGAACTCTTTTTGAAGCGCGACATTATTCTCACCGGCGACTTCTTTCATCAGCTCGCAAACATCTTCGGCAATTTCATTTGGAAAACACGGTTTAAATTCAGGTTCTCTTTCTTTTGAATAAGAGAGTAAATCCTGTACCAGGTCCGATGTCCGGCCGATGTTTCGCTGCACCATTTGCCAGCCGGTTTTTAGTTTTTCAGTTTGGTCCTTGTTTATTCCAATATTGACGAGGTAGCTTCCGCCTTTAAGACCGTGCAATATATTTTTTATACAATGGGCCATTCCGGCCACTGTCTGTCCGATGGCCGCTAATCTTTCGGCACTGACCAATTCTTTTTCCAATCGCTTAATTTCTCTGAGATCGTTGAAAAAGGCGACGACGCCCATCATCCTGTTTTTCTCATGCAAAATCGCCCCTGAAAACCTTACCGGAATATGGTCACCATTTCTTGCGACAATCGACGTCTCGCGCCAGGGCAAATTCCACCCTTTTCTTCCTTCCGCCAATAGAGCATCGAATTCTTGCGTTATTGTTGGG
>JBATHN010000628.1:0-2291 GCA_049666885.1 Desulfobacterales bacterium | reverse complement strand
GAGAACAGGTCTTGCAGTCCGGTGCAGCAACTCGGTGATGTCCGATCCCGCGTACAACTGCTCGATCACACCTTTATGCGACCGCCCGATCACAATCAGATCGGCTTTCTCTTTCTGGGCAGCCTTGATCACTTCGCCCACCAGGCTGCCGACAACAATGTAGACACCGACCTCCATGCCTTGCTCGAAGAGGTTCTCCGCCCAATCGATGAAGCGAATGTTGGCGGTTTCGCGCAGCCGGATTTCCGCTTCCTTGTTGTATCCGGTCCCCCGGCGCATGGCCACCCGTTCCCTCTCGATGACATTGACGAAAACCACGTGTTCGAGTCCGGCTTTGCGCAGACTCAGAAGTGATTGGAGAGCATCTAACCCCAGCTCCTCGAATTTGGTGACAAACAGCAGTTTCTTGATTTTCATGGCATGTGTCGTTCTTTGTCGAATGGAGGAAACATTCACCCGCTCTATCAACCGATAATTTTTTTGATTGTCGCAGCCAACTCTTCGGCTTCCACCGGTTTTTCCAGATAGGCTTCGGGCTCGGGAACGGTGGCATCACCGAACTCCGCCAGTACCTTCTGGGAACGCAGGAAGGACTTTTCAGCTATTCCAGACAGCATGATGATGGGAATGTGTTTCAGATTCTTGTCCGTTTTGAGTTCGCGGTACAACCGAATGCCGCTTTCGCGGGGCATGAGGACATCGAGAATGACCAAATCCGGTTTTTCCTGTTTGGCCAAGTTTCTGCCCTCTTCACCGTTAGTGGCCACCAATGGCGTATACCCGTGTTCTTCGAGAACCGTCACGTTAAATAAGCGAACATCCGGGTCATCATCGACGACCAGAACTTTTTTACCCATGGTCAATCCTCCTTGTCTATAGTTTTCTATCGAACGCTAGATTTTGTCTTTTTTTTCACCGGCGGCTTCGAAGGGCAGGTGGATGGTAAAGGTCGTTCCTTTACCCGGCGCGGAGATCACGTCGACCCGCCCGCCGTGTTCTTCGACGAGTTTGCGGGTCACCATCAAGCCGAGGCCCGTCCCCCGATGCCCCTTCGTACTGAAAAAAGATGTAAATAGCCTTTCGCGGACCTCATTGCTCATACCGACGCCATTGTCGGAAACGTCAAACCGGATGCTGTTGTCGTCTTCGAGCGTCGTCACTACGGCGACCTGCCACTTTTTGCCGGTGTCTTCATCGAACAGGCAGGCATCAATGGCATTTGTCATCAGATTGAGAAGCGCATTGTGGATGATGCGCGGGTCCATCGATACGTGAGAGATAGCAGGATCGAGAGATTTCCTGATCTCAACCCGGCTTTCCCGCGCCTTTTCAGCAAGCAGGTCGGCCACGTCCGCGGCAATTTCGTTCGGGAAGCAGTCTTCGAATTCGGGCTCTCTTTCTTTGGAGTAGGTCAAGAGGTCCAGAACCAATTCCGAGGTGCGCCCGATGTTCCGCTTGATCATGTCCCAGCCGCTCTTGAGTTTTGCAGTATCGTCTTTTTTGATTCCTAAGTCAACCAGATAGCTGCCGCCCTTGAGTCCGTGTAAAATGTTCTTGAGCCCATGGGCCAGCCCGGCTACGGTCTGACCGACGGCGGCCAGCCGTTCGGCTTTGAGCAATTCGCGTTCGAGACGCTTGATTTCCCGCAGGTCCTGGAAAAAAGCGACGCTTCCCATTTTGCGGTCATTTTCATGCAGAACCGACCCCGAAAACCGAACCGGAATGTTTTCGCCGTTTCCGGATACGATCGATGTTTCCTGCCAGGGAAACTCCTTCAGTCCTTTTTCTTCCGTCATCCCGGCCACAAACAAATCGACTATTTCCGGGGTGTAGAGCTCCTGTATCTGCATTCTATTGATGACGCCCTGCTGCGGATAGCCGAAAATTTGCTCTGCTCCGGGATTGTAAATGACGATTCTAAACTCTTCGTCCGTGGCCACGATGCCGTCATTCGAGCTCCGAATCAACTTGCCCTGGAAGTTCGAGCGGCGCCTGATCTCACGGGTTGCCGCTTCTACCTTGTGCTCGAGGATGGTGGTGTACTCCCGCAACTGCTGCTTGATATGGATCTTGTCCTGCGCGCGTTTGAGGGCAATTGTCAACTGCTTGTCCCTCACCGGTTTGTTGATGAAGTCCGAGGCACCATAGTGTAGGGCCTCGATGGCCGAATCGATGTCACCATGGCCGGTGATGATGATCACTTCGGTTTCATCACTGATATGTTTTACTTCTCTTAAAACCTCGATCCCGTTCATGCCGGGCATTTTGATATCCGTGATGACGAGTTCGGG
>JBATHN010000627.1:0-2236 GCA_049666885.1 Desulfobacterales bacterium | reverse complement strand
GTCCCCCTTGAGATGGCACGCCTGGCGGGAGGCACATCCTTCGCAGGCGCTGGTGCGGGAGGTCTTGACCCAAGCGGTTGACGACCCGACCCGGGTAACGATGCCTTTCTCGGTTGCCATGATGTCTCTCTTAGCTTGTGCCCATCCGCGGTTTCGTTAATGACACTGATCAGTTTCCGATCCAGAAATCGCCATTTTCCTCAAGTTCAAGGAAATCATGCTAAAGATGTGACAGGTTGAAGGCATTGTGCGGAGGCAGACGGTTCTGTATGCCGCACAAGCAATTCCAGACCTGTCACGACCACGGCGTGATTGACGCAGCAAGTGGGGAAATGGGCCATTTCTGGACGGAAACTAGCCTGCCTTTCGCTCGAGTTCGGGAACCTGGCGGTAGCAGATAAGGCCGCACTGCAGACAACGCCCGGCCTCGAACCGCGCTGTGTTCTCATCGAATCCGAGTTCGAGCTCCGGACACTCGGCCGGGCCTTGTGCATCGCACAGCGGCATGATGCGGCGTGCCGCCGACTTGACGTTCTCGACGTGATCGACGTTCTGGATATACGCGTTCGGGGTTACCACGTTGTCGGGCAGATCCAGCGGAATGCCGTACATGACCTCGTGCACGGAGGCGGCGATGCGCCGGCCGGCCCCGATCGCCCGGATGGCCGCGCTGTAATCGGTGAAGACGTCGCCGCTGGAAAAAAGACCGGTTTGGGTGTGAAAGGCCGCTTCCTTGTAAGGGCTGATGCCCGTCCAGCGCACGGCAGAAGCAGTCTGCGTCGCCGGAGCGGCGCCTTCTTCGTCACCGGCCTCTTCTGCGGCGACCTCCTTGACAATGGCAAGTTCGGGCATCCGACCGCTGGCCAACACAAGGGTGCCGGCGCTGATCGAGGCTGTCTCGCCGTTCACCAGATCGACCATATCGAGCGTCGTCAGCCGGTCGTCTTCACCGTGCAGCCGGACAATTCCGGTATTAAAGTAAAACTTTACGTTTTCACCAGTCAGCGCCTCTATATCGGCTTCTTCAAGTCCACAACCGGCCCTGGTCTCTCTGAGAACGACCTTGACGGCGCCCTGGCCTCGAGTCCTGGAAACCCGGGCTGCCTCGAGCGCAAGCCGGCCGCCGCCGCAAATGACGGTGTCGCCGCTCAACCGAACCGCCGTTTCGTCTTGTCCCGCATTTTTGACGAAATCGAGCATCAGGTAGACCCCCGGAACCGGTGATTCCACCTCCCGGAGACCCCCGCGTGCCAGGCGGCTGTCCCAGCCGCCAAGTGTCAGCAGAACCGCCTCGTTGCCGTCAGCGAGCAATGACGCTATGGTGATGTCCTTACCGAGGGCCGCACCGGTCTCCGCCGTGACCCCCATCTCCATTACGCCGTCGATATCCCAGTCGAGGACTTCGGCGGGAAGACGTTCGGCGGCAATCGCACTTCTCAGAAGCCCGCCGAGCTTGGAAGTGGCCTCGAAAACCGTAGGGGCATGACCCAGCCGGGCCAGGAAAAAGGCCGCTGACAGCCCTTCGACCCCGCCGCCGATCACCGCGACCCGGCGACCTGTATCCGGTGCCTTGAACGGCAGAACCCTCTCTCCGGTCTGTCTTTCGTAGTCGGCCGCGAACCGTTTCAAGAAATTGATCGCCACCGGTTGATCGACAAACTGACGGCGGCACTCGTTTTCGCATGGTCGCGGGCAGATCCGGCCGATGACGGCGGGAAAGGGATTGCGCTCCTTGATCACCTGCACGGCGCGGTGATACTCGCCCAGAGTGATCTGACGGATGTATTCACAAATGTCGATTCCGGCCGGGCATGCCCGCTGGCAGGGGGTGGTGCACTCGTCGGTCTTGTACTCCCTCAGGATGCGCCGGGTAACCGATGACAACGTGATGATGTGTTTGGGGCAGACACGTTCGCAGGTCCCGCAGCCGGTGCAGCGCACCTCGTCGACCACCGGGAGCCCTTCGGGACCCATGGTGATGGCGTCGAAGGGACAGACCCGGGCACAAGAGCCCAGCCCGAGGCAGCCGATGGTGCACACCTTCATGCCGCCGCTCATCAGACTTGCGGCACGGCAGTCGCTCAAGCCGTCGTAAATGAACTTCGTGTCGGCCTTGGCAACGCCGTAAGTACAGCCAGGCCGGGCGATGTCGGGTTCTTTGGCCTCAACGCTCACCCCCAGGATCTGGGCGATTTCCATGGCGACATCGGCGCTGGCCGCGACGCAGGAGTTGGGC
>JBATHN010000626.1:0-8588 GCA_049666885.1 Desulfobacterales bacterium | reverse complement strand
TCGTGGCCGTGCTGCTGTTCGGGGGGGTGTGGGGGATCTGGGGCCTTTTTTTCGCCATCCCTCTGGCCACGCTCGTTCATGCGGTGCTAAAAGCCTTGCTCAACCGTCGCGTGACGGCACCCCAAACAGATGAACCGGCGCACAGCAATTGACAAGCACACCGCATTCGGTCACCGGTGCGATCGGGCGCCATCATGTCGCCAACCGATCAATTTAGCCGCCTGTGCCGGAACGTTTGCATTCTGCGACCGGGATCATTATATATATTCATGTAACTTGATTCGATTTTCAGGCACCTCGGTGCAAGGCCGTAAAGCGTTTTGACGTGGACGGCATTTCCGATCATCAATGAGGATTCGTTTACCAGGATCTTCGTTACTGTCTTTTGCCACAGTTTCACGATTTTTGAAGCTGCTTCCCAAAGAGATGGAGGGTCACGTTGAATCCCGATTGCGATTCCGGCAAACTGAGATCTTATGGCCTGTGCCTTGGCGCGTCCACCATTTCTCTGGTTGCGGTGGAATTGAATAAAAGTGCCGACAAGGCCTCCGCTTCTTATCCCGAACCTCGGATCGTTGCTCGTAGAGTCCAAACGCATGGCGGCGATCCCCAAAAGACGCTGCGCCGGGTCTTGGCCGATCTCGCCCCCTCCCAAACACTTCGAATTGCCGTCACCGGCCGAAAATTCCGCCAATTTTTGAATCTCAGCGCCATTTCCGAACCCGAAGCGGTCGAGTATGCCTATCGCTTCGTCAAACCACGCGGTATCGTCTGCCCGGCCGTGGTGTCGGTCGGCGGTGAAACGTTCATGGTCTACGTCCTGGATCGCATGGGCCAGATTTCCAACGTGATCACTGGTAACAAATGCGCTTCCGGGACCGGAGAATTTTTCCTGCAGCAGCTGCGGCGGATGGATGTCTCCCTGGCAGAGGCTGCCCGCTGGACAGCAACCGCTGACCCTTATCAGGTCTCCGGTCGCTGTTCGGTCTTCTGCAAATCCGACTGTACCCACGCCACCAACAAAGGGGTGCCGAAATCGAAAGTCACGGCCGGCCTATGCAAAATGATGGCCAACAAGATTTTGGAGCTTTTGAAAAAGGTCGAACGGCGGAACATCATGATCGTCGGTGGCACGACTCAAAATCGAATGATGATCGCGTACTTGCAGGAGCAGATACCCGGGTTGATCGTCCCCAAAGAGGCCGCCTACTTCGAAGCCCTGGGGGCCGCCCTTTGGGCAATCGAAAACACGACCCGTCCCCTGCCCGCCGTCGCTGACCTCTTTAAAAACGATGTCTCATCCTTCGACCGGCTGCCGCCCCTGAGCCGCTTCAGCAGCCAGGTCGAATTTAAAAGCGTTGAAAAGAAAGCGGCACGGGCCGGCGATCGCGTCTACATCGGTCTGGACGTCGGTTCGACCACCACCAAAGCCGTCCTGCTCCGCAAAGAAGACAACGCCATTTTAGCCTCCGTCTACCTGCGCACCAACGGTGATCCGATCGCTGCCTCACGGCGGTGTTATCGCCAAATCCTCGACCAGGTGTCGGCGGTCGTCGATCCGCAGAAGATCGAAATCGAAGGATTGGGCGTGTGCGGTTCCGGACGCCAGATTGCCGGACTGCATGCATTGACCGACGGCGTTATCAACGAAATCATCGCCCATGCCACGGCGTCGGTTTATTTTGACCCGGCCGTCGACACGATTTTCGAAATCGGCGGGCAAGATGCCAAGTACACTTACATTACTAACGGCGTCCCGTCGGATTACGCGATGAACGAGGCCTGTTCGGCCGGTACCGGATCTTTTCTCGAAGAGTCGGCCTACGAAACCCTGGGCGTTCAAATGGAGGATATCGCCGACATCGCGCTTCAGGGACAAAACGTCCCGAATTTCAACGATCAATGTGCCGCCTTCATTGCTTCCGACATCAAGAATGCCATCCATGAAGGCGTCGGCCGTGAAGACATCATCGCCGGTCTGGTCTATTCCATCTGCATGAACTACGCCAATCGGGTCAAGGGGAACCGTCCAGTTGGCCACAAAGTCTTCATGCAAGGCGGTGTGTGTTACAACAAGGGTGTTCCGCTAGCCATGGCGGCCCTCGTGGGAAAACCGATCGTCGTTCCTCCGGAACCCGGACTCATGGGAGCTTTCGGCGTCGCCCTCGAGGTTAAAAAAAGGGTGGCCAGCGGTCTGATGCAAATAAAAGCGTTCGACCTGGCGACGTTGGCAGAGCGTTCGGTGACCTACGGGCGGACGTTTACCTGTAAGGGCGGCAAGGAAAAATGCGACCGGCGCTGCGAAATCGCGATGATCGAGCTGGACGGAAGCGCATACCCGTTCGGCGGGGCCTGCAACCGGTATGACAACCTGAGGCGCAAGGTCAGTTATGATGTCGACGGACTCGACCGGGTCCGTCTCAGGCAGCGGATGACGTTTAGCGGCGATGCGCCCCGACCAGTCACAGCATCCGATTCCAAGATCCGCGGCCGGATCGGTTTCAACCGCAGCTTCCTGGTCAACACCTATTATCCGCTTTATGCGTCCTTTTTCGCGCAACTCGGCCTCGAGCCGGTGCTGCCGGCGACGTATTCCCGTCAGGGCATCGATCAGCGCAACGCCGCATTTTGTTTCCCGGCCGAACTGGCCCACGGTTATTTCCACACGCTGCTGAACATGGACCCGCCGCCGGAGTATCTTTTTTTACCCCATTTTCGGGCTGTTCCGACGTACGACAATCGCGTGAATTCCCAGGTTTGCCCGATCGTACAGGGCGAAACCTATATTCTGCGCGCCACTTTCAGGGAACGGCTCGACACTTTGAGGGCGCGGGGCAGCCGGATTCTCACGCCGTTGATCGATCTGACGCACGGCCTCGAGGGTGCACGGCGTCCGTTGATTGAAACCGCCCGGCAGATAGGCATCGGACGCCGCAGGGCCCGACAGGCCTTTTCCGTCGCCTTCGAACGGCAGCAGCGCTATCTCGACGAAATGATGGACGTCGGTCGGCAAACTCTCGCGGAAATCGAAAAAGATCCTGATCGATTCGCAGTGGTTCTCTTCGGCCGTCCCTACAGCGCATTTGTCGATGAGGCCCATATGGGAATCCCGCACAAGCTCGCGTCAAGGGGTGTTGCGGTGATCCCGCTCGATTTTCTGCCGCTGAACCATGAAAAAACCACGCGCCACATGTATTGGGGTATCGGGCAATTGATCACAAAAGCCGCCCGAATCGTCAAAGAACACCCGCAGCTCTTTGCGGTCTACATCACCAACTTTTCATGCGGCCCGGATTCTTTTCTCCTCGGTTATTTTCGCAGCATCATGGGACGCAAACCCTCTTTAACGCTCGAACTCGACAGCCACACGGCCGATGCCGGTCTCGAAACACGCATCGAAGCGTTTCTCGATATTGTGGCCGCCTACCGAAAGCTAATGGCCACCCATCGCATCGGTTCGGTTAAAAAGACATTTACGGCCGCACGTACTCTTTTGGAAAAAGGTATTGCCCGGGTCGTCACCTCAAAAGGTGAAAAATTAGACATGACGGACCGAAGGGTCACGCTGCTTTTCCCATCGATGGGCCGCCTGGCGAGCGAATGCTTGGCCGCGGTGTTTCAAGGGAAAGGCTTTAATGCCAGGGCCTACCCGCCGGCCACCGAAGCCGATTTGAAAACCGGGCGCGCCAACACAAGCTGCAAGGAGTGCCTGCCGCTGATTCTGACGACCGGCACGCTGTTAAACTATGTTCGCAATGAAAAAAAACCCGAGGAGGTGTTGGTCTACTTCATGGCCGGCGGCAGCGGCCCGTGCCGCTTCGGTCAGTATTCGGTCTTTATGGAAAACCTGATCCAACGGCTCGAGCTGCCCGACGTGGCCCTGCTTACCCTTAGCTCGGAAAATGCCTACGCCGGTCTGGACAGCGATTTTCAGCGACGCGGCTGGTGGGCCATCGTGGTTTCCGACGTGTTGGAAGACATCCGATCAATGCTGCTCACCAATTCAGATGACGTTCAATCGGCCATGACCGCATTCGAAGAAGAGCTGGAATTGATCTTGAAACAGCTCAGGCAGGGTAATTTCAACCACCTCGAGCAGCAATTGAAAAAAACCGCCGAACGATTGCGACGAATTCAACTCAAACGTCCGCCTGTGGCGGTTCCGAAAATTTTTCTGGCTGGAGAAATTTTCGTCCGCCGTGATGCCCTGTCACGGCAATACCTGACGGAACGGCTGGCCGAACAGGGATTTGCCACCATCTGCTCGCCCATTTCCGAATGGATGCTCTATGCCGATTTTCTCGTGAAGTCCGGGCGAGCGGACTGCAAGCCGACGCTGCTGGAATATCTGAAATTTTTGCTGCACACCCGCTACAAAGGGTTTTACGAAAGGCGCATCAAGACGATTCTCGCCGGCTCGCAACTGGTGCCTGCCGAAACGGTCAGAATGGACGCTATCATCGACGGGGCATCTCATCATCTGTCGCCCGATTTGGGAGGCGAGGCCATTTTGACCATCGGCAGCGCCCTTGCGGAAATCGTCGATGTCGCCTGCGGCGTGATTGCCATCGGGCCTTTCGGTTGTATGCCCAACCGGCTCTCGGAGGCGATTCTTTGCGAAACGATGAACCGCAGCGACAAGCTGAGCATCGACCCTCACAACGAACGATTGCGCACGGTGCTTTCCGACATCGACGAATTGCCCTTCCTGGCCATCGAAAGCGACGGATCTCCCTTTCCGCAGATTATCACCGCCAAACTCGAAGCCTTCTGCTTGAGGGCTCGCCGCCTGCACGACAGGCTGTACACCATGAACTAGTGTCTTTAGGCATTTCCGGGTGGGCACAAACTGATGATCTCAGCCTTCTTACGGCCGACATGGTGAGGTTATCCGAATTCCTCTCACACACTTTACATGAAACCTAGCGCACCCATCCCTTCATCACCTGCTGACGCTACCGCACCCGACGACCGCAAGGCCGTTTGGGGATGGGTGTTGTATGACTGGGCCAATTCGGCTTTTGCGACAACGGTCATGGCAGGATTCTTCCCGCTTTTTTTCAAGCAATACTGGAGCCAGGGGACCGACCCCAACGTCAGTACGGCACAACTGGGCCTGGGAAATTCCGTCGCCAGCCTGGTTGTCGCGATATTGGCACCCGTGCTGGGCGCCATCGCGGACAAAGCTTCGTTGCGTAAGAAATTTCTGATACTTTTTGCCTACCTCGGCGTCATCATGACCGCCGGTCTTTTCCTGGTGGGAAAAGGCCAGTGGGAATGGGCGATTCTGCTTTATGTCACCGGTATCGTCGGGTTCTCGGGATCGATCGTCTTTTACGATGCCCTGTTGCCAGCCGTGGCGTCGGAAACCCGCATCGATTATGTATCGAGCTTGGGTTATGCCATGGGGTACCTGGGTGGCGGGTTACTGTTTCTGGTCAACGTGCTGATGACCTTGATGCCGGAGCGCTTCGGACTGCCGGATGCCGCCACCGCGGTTCGGTATGCTTTTCTCACGGTCGCGCTTTGGTGGGGCGGCTTCACCCTTTTTACCGTCTTCTGGGTGCCCGAGGTCGCCTACCGGCCAACAACAACCGGGGTCCGTACTGCTGTTTTTTTGGGAATTCAACAAATTGGAAAAACGCTGCGGGATTTCCGCCGCTTAAAAACCGTTTGGCTGTTTCTGATGGCCTATTGGTTCTACATCGACGGTGTCGACACCATCATCCGCATGGCGGTCGACTACGGGCTGGCACTCGGTTTTCAGGCCAACGACCTCATTGCAGCGCTTCTGGTGGTACAATTTGTCGGCTTTCCGGCTGCCCTCGGGTTCGGCAAACTAGGCGAAGTCGTAGGTGTTCGCAGGGCTATCTTCTTGGCCATCGGATCCTATTTTCTGATAACCCTTTGGGGCACGATGATGACCAGGAAAGCCGAATTTTACATCCTGGCGGTCATGATCGGACTGGTTCAAGGCGGAATTCAGGCCCTCAGCCGGTCGTATTATGCGCGATTGATTCCGAGACACCGAACGGCCGAATATTTCGGGTTTTACAACATGTTGGGTAAATTCGCCACAATCATCGGACCGTCGCTGATGGGACTGGTCGGCCTGACCGTCAAACGCATCCTTCTGCCCCCGATGCCCTCGCCGGCTGACGTGGTACACTACGGCCAAGTGGCCTCCCGCTGGAGCATCGGCTCGGTTGCCCTGCTGTTTTTCATCGGCGGCATTCTGTTTTACTTCGTAGACGAAAAAAAAGGTCGCGCCGAAGCGGCCCGCCTATCCGACACCGAAACCATGCCGTCCTCGTCTGGCTAAAGTCCCACGAAAAAATACTTGACATACTAACAAAATTTTAGTTTACTAATACAGGCTAGTAACTTACGGAGAACGAGGTTGCCATGGACATGCATTTGATTGAAATCGATGCAAAAGTCTGGGACCATTTGAAACAGTTTGCCGAACCTTTTGTCGACACGCCCAATTCCGTCCTGCGCCGACTGCTGCTCGACGAGGACGACCGGGACGACGTTGCACCGCTCAGCGTCATCGATATCAAGGGGGTCCCGAAGGCGCTGTCCCAGATTTTCGAAGTGCTTTACGAAATCGAAGTGAATGGCTGCTCCCGGGTGGAAGCGACGCACAAGGTCGCGAAAAAACGAGGGACTGCACCCCAAACCGTGATTGATAAGTATTGCCGTCAGTTAAATAAACGTGCCCACGAAATCGACCAACTTTTCGATGAAAAGGGCTACGCGCAGTTTAAACAACTTCTGAAACAAAAATTTACGAGCCACCGCAGTATCATCGATCTTTACTTTGAAACATTGACGGGCAACCCGCAAGCCGCTGCCGCAGAGGATTCCACAAACGATGAAAAGGTGCCCGACCTCACACTCGAGCTTTGAGTAGAGGCGGCACTCCCCGGCCGATCCGGCGGCGTGCCGAGCGTCAATTCTCCATCGTGGTCGTCCGGAACCCGAACAAGCGTCTTGACATACAATTTATTTATGTATATTTAGATACTTATCATATTATACACTCATAACCCTGGGCCGGCGCGGTGCATGAAAATGATGCGCAGGAGCCCGGATGAGCAGTTGAGAACAGCGGTTATGTCTGAGTCCCTACGAGATCTTAGACCGGACCCAATGCCGATATCGCATAAATTGCACAACATTGGGGACAAACCCGAACCCCTTAATTGAAGACGGGCCTAGTCCGGGCTTAGAACCCGTTGGCGGCGAGATTCAGCCGCGACTCGAAATCGGGTTATCCGGGCGGGCGTAGGCGTCCACCTTATTTTAGTGTTATATTAGTGTTTTTAAGCGGTTTTTCATGCAGCAGACAGGCGAACGTAACCGCCGGGCCCTTCTACGGAGAATTTTTACATGGTCGATATGGACGATTCCCGACTCAAGAATGAAATTGACGAAATTGTCGCCAAAATCAACACCACCATGAAAAAAATCGAAAGCGTTGTCCCGCTGAATGCCCCGGAAGCCGACACCTCCGGCGACGAGAAAAATGATCCTGCCCCGGCCAGTGATGACTCCCCCCAGGCGGGTTCCCAAAACCCTTGACTGCCTGATGCACTTGATATGTTTAAGTTTTCAATCTGAAACCCGGTAAAAATAAATGTTGACCTTCGTGTTTAACTCCATTAAGGAGACGAATAACCAATACAGAAAACCCCAAATCGACCACGCGAATTGAGGAGGTGCTATGGCGTTGACCAAGAACGAAATCGTCACGGCGGTGCATGAGCTCGGTTTCACCAAGAAAAAATCGGTCGACATCGTTGAATCTCTTCTGGAAATAATAAAAAACACTCTTGAGCGTGGGGAAGACGTACTGATTTCCGGGTTCGGAAAATTCTGTGTCAAAGAAAAGAACAAAAGGCGAGGCCGCAATCCGGCTACCGGATCAGACCTGATTCTGCGGGAGCGTAAGGTCGTAACGTTTAAATGTTCAGGAAAACTGAGAAACAAGATCAACCGGTCGGGCTGATCCTGCTGCACCTGTTTTAACCGATGTCATCTTGAGACCGATTCAAACGCGGTCAGCCACCACGCTTATTCATCCGTCAATTCCCCCTGAATATCGTCGGGTTAACTTAAGGACCGCGGCAAGAAATAATGACACATCTTGCTTGCCTTTTGGCCCGTCTACCGCGTTACATCCGCCAACGCATATCCCGGATGTGCGCCAGCGGATGGGCCTTGTATCCGAACCTAAATCCCTCGCAATCTTGCATAATTGTTTCTTGCCGCGACCCTATCCCTTTAAAGGTCGATACCATAGGCCTTTAGTTTGCTGAGCAGAGAGGGATGGCTGATTTCAAGCAGACGCGCGGCCCGGGTTCGATTTCCGCCGGTTTCCGTCAGCGCTTTGACGATGAGTTTTTTTTCGAGACTCCGCTGGGCTTCTTTCAGGGAATAACCCTCTAAAAGAGTATCGAATTTACCGTTTTCAAGCCCCGTGACGATGCTGCCGGGAAGGTGTTCGGGCATCAGGGCGTCTTGTTCGGCCAGCACCACCGCCCTCTGGATTACATTTTCCAGCTCACGGACATTTCCTGGCC
>JBATHN010000625.1:0-5061 GCA_049666885.1 Desulfobacterales bacterium | reverse complement strand
GGTCATGATGACGGTTCGCGAATTATTCAGCGCAAATGCGGTGATCCCTTTCACTTTCGATTCCTTTTGTCCCAGGGGTTATCAAGATTATGCCAACATCGCAAAAATTCTTCTCGGCATGATTGAGTTATTCAGAAATCTTAAATTCCAAGCACCAATTTCCAATGAAATCCCAAATTTCAATACCCAATGACCCAAACAGTTTTGTAATAAGGAGTGAAGCAATATAGGTTCAAAGGTTAACCATTCGTCGTTCAGGGTTGAAGGAATGAGATCTTTCATTGAACGTTGAACTCAGAACCCAGAACCCTGAACCTCTGAACCCTGGAACCGGTCAGTTGATATTTGCAATTTGGAATTTTTCACCGAAACCTAAAAGTTTCCTCTTTGACCATAGCGGTCGTTCGCGGCCAGAGGCGCCGCTGAACACTGACATCTGTCCCCTATTGTTTCATCAGTTTGACTTTCATCCCATCGGCTAAAAAACTCACGCCGGCCAAGGCAATAATGTCCCCAGCCGCAAGACCCTCGTACACGATTGCTTTTTTATGCTCTGTGCCACGGGAACGGACCGCAGTTTTTTTGACCGTCGACGTCTTGGGGTCATACACAAAGGCATACCCCCGGTTCGCCTCCGGGGAAGGCAGGAGTGCCTGGAGCGGAACCAGGTAACCGGCTTCCCGGTTTTCATCTTTTATAAAAAGATTTGCTTCAGCGGTAATGCCGGGTTTTACATTTTGATTCGGACCCATCAGCTCCACTTTGACTGGAAAGGCGCCGGCCTGAACAGCGGCGGAACCTATAAAGGAAATACGGCCTTTTGCGGATTCGCCCGGCAGCGTGGGAAAGGTGATCGTCGCTGCGTCATCGATGTGTATCCGGTCGATGGTGGTCTCCGGAACGGCCAGCTGTACCTCCATTGTCCCCTTGGCATTAATTTCAAACACTTTCTGACCGACTTGCACCTCTTCGTGCGGTTGCACTGATCGCAAGGCGATGGTGCCGTCGTAAGGGGAGAGCAACTTCGTTTTGCGCAGATTCCGATTGGCGAGATCCAGTCTTGCAATCTGAAAATTAACTGCGCTCTGGGCGGCCTTATACGTATATTCTGCGACATCCAAATAACTTTTTGCCCCCGCACCCTGTTCGAAAATCCGCTTATGGCGCTCGTACTGCGCCTTTGATTCGGCAACTTGGTCCCTGGCCTTTACAAGCTCAGCCTTGATTGCATCCACTTCCAACTGATAGGGCTCCGGATCAAGAACAGCGAGCACCTGCTCTTTTTTCACGTGATCTCCGATGTCAACCTTCACAAACTCCACCTGCCCGGCAACCTGAAAACTGAGGTCAGAGGAGTCTACCGCCGCGACAAGGCCGGAAAATTTGCGTATCTGCTCGGCAGCCTGATCACTGACGGTCATCGTCTTGATCGGTCGGACCACTTCAATAATTTCAGTTTTTTCTTTGCATGCCGTCAAGGTAACCAATATGCAAAGCAGCCAGACCAACCGATTGAATCTCTGTTTGGGCATCTTGTACCTCATTTTTAAGAACCAATTGCTATTATTTGGATTAGAATTCCAGCTCTGTTTCTTGACTCTCTTTAACGGTATTTTTCTTTGAATGCTAAACCTAACAGATTCTACTACAATGGCCACCATCAACAACGCCAATGGATTCTACGAACAATTTGGCTTTATCCGCCTAAGCGATGATAGCCCAAGGCTATTTCTGCCTTTGAAATCTATCAGCTGATTTTCCTCGATTCCTTTAATGGGGCAGTTTAAGTAAAAAACCCGACGGATTAAGAACGTTTCAGAGACGTTACTAAGTCTATTTTATGCAATGTCTGATACTTAGCGTGGACCAACCCCAACTCTTTCAACTCTTTTGGTTTAGAGGTAAAAATGAAAGTAATCCTTCTATTCATGAAATTGATTTAGTCGTTTAGATCGAGCACACACCCCTTATACAATCAGCGACACGCCGCTTTCAGCGAAATACACTGCAGCCAAGCTCATCATCTTTCCCAGTCTCCTCTATCGACGAACCACGCAGTTTTCAAGAGGCCCGGCGTTTTGATTGATTGTCTTAAAATCGCTTGTCAATAAATACAATGGTTTCGTCTGGCCGCCTTCGCGGAATTGCCGAAGAAAATGCCGGTTTCAGAGACGAGATCGATGGTCGTGAAGATCTTGGAAGCCGGCCTGATCTGATGCAGAAGTCCGCAGCCGGTCGTCATCAGGCTCAATCCTTTGTCCCGATAGCCACTTATTCCACCTTTTTCCACGTGCTGCCAGGATTAAAGAGCGTCATGGCCAGAGCCGTTTCCTCTGTATTTTGCCCCAGGTCCTTCTGGTAAACCACTCCCTCGTGATTCACAATAAAAGTCATGATGCCTGAAGACTCATAGGTGGCAGGATAGGCCACCAGAGCAAATCCTCCGATCATCTTTCCATTTACCATGTAGCCGTAGGCGCCACCCGCAGCATCCTTACCCTGACCCTTTAGAATCCTGTAATAATATCCGTAATAAGGAGCGGGTTGGTCACCACTCGACTCGACATTGTATCCCTTTTCCTGGGCCGCGGCAAAGAGGGGACCCATAGGGCTCTGACCTTCACCCTCTTTCGCCTCCCAGTATAGGCCGTTTTTCATCCCCTCGTCACTTATGATTTTCTGAGCATATTGCAAAACTCCATCGGTGTCCCGGTCCTTGAGTGCATATTCCCGCTGAGCATCTAAATAGGCCAGGCAGACCTGGATGGCATTCAGTTCATTGCGTCCGATCCTGCGAGCCAGGATTTCCTCTCTGCCTTCCTCGGTGTCAAAACGCCAAAGGTCGTCTTTTTTGACCAGAGGAATGGGAAAGGGCCAATCTTCATTTCCAATTGAGAGAACCACCTTGCCATCGGTTTGCTCCAACCTGTTTTTCTCAGCGTACAATTTGAGGAATCGTTTGCGTCCTGACTGGTCTGCTACCGTATCGCCGGATGAAAGCAGATCCGCGCTGCCGGGACCGAAAATCGCCTCCAGGGCCTTCTGGTCCTCTGATACCAGGGCATCCGTCACGGCCTTGACCGCTTCCTCTGGAGAAGTGAATGTACGCTGTTTCACGGTCTGCGCCAGGGAAAATTCTGACACCATCAAAGCAATACACATGACAGCCATGAGACTTGTCCCACAGCGTTTCAACCCATAATTTCTTTTTGCCGTATTGATCTGTACCATAATGGCTATTTCCTCCGATCAAAATCGATTGAGTGGTTCCCGGTCGGCTATCTTCTTCCGCGTCCGCCACCGCCTCGACCACCGCCACCGCCAGTTCGAGATGAGGACATGCTTTGCTGACCCCGGCTGCTGTAATTCCTTGTCTGGTTTCCTCGATCATAACTACCGAAGGCGCTCTTGTTCGTCCGTTGAGTGCTACTTGGGCGTTCGATTCCACCACTGTTTTGCCGCTGTTGAGCGTTACCGCGGTCCATCGAACCGGCATTCGGGCGATCCTGAGAGCCCGGGCTGCCGCCCCCCGAGCGGTCTCGGAACTGGTCCGTATTTCCACGGGCAAGGTCCTGTCTTCCTGCATCGGCGCGGCCGCGGAAAGCGTCGCGAGAGGCTGCATCTTTGGATGCGCCTCTGTCGAACTTCTGAGCCGTGCCCTGGTCCCTGTACGACACTCCCTTACGGTGTTCCGGATCGTGCTTCCATTCGCCCCGGCCGCCTTGGCCGGTGGTTACCTTGTTCTGGTACTTGCTCCGGTCGATGTTGTTGTTGATATTCGTGTTTCTGTTGATGTCGATATCGACATCGCCGCCTCTCCAGTTGCAGCCTCCCCACGCATAGCCCCATGCCGCGCCCACGGCGACGCCCACGCCGAAGGAGAACAACGCCGCGCCGGCCGCGTATCCGGGGGGATAGTAAGCGTAGGGCGGATACGACGGATACCACCAGGTTCCATAGACCACTGTCGGATTGTAGGTCGGGACATAGACGACCTGAGGGTCTGCGGGCTCGATGACGATCGTCTGCGTCTCTTTTTCCACAATGACCTTCTGCTGCTCACTGCTCTTCAGGTTGCCCTCTGCTCCGGCTTTCTCTCGAAGCTTCTGGACCGTGTCCATGACGTCTTTCTGCTGCGCAAGAAACGCATCGCCCAGCTTCTGGGTCCAGTCTAACTTTTCATTCATCATGTCCAGCATTTGGGGAAAGTTCACCAGCGACTTGACGCTGGGGTCCCAGTCCTCCTTCTCCAAGGCCGCGCTCAAAGCATCTCCCTCGAGGGCCTGATTCGCCTTGGTCCATCTCCCGGCCTGGACCACCTCGAGAGGATAGGTGGATGCCATTAAGATCTGGGCTAACAGCGAGTCCGGGTAAAGAGAGATGGGTGCCAGCAACTGATCCAGTTCCTCCTGTTTAAAGGGTTTGTCCTGCCCGTTTCCAGTCTGCGCTAAGACCCCTTGAGAGGTACCCAGCATGAGTGCCAGAAAAACAGCCAATGATTTTGTCAACGTTGTTTTCTTCTTCATGCCTCTCCTCTCTTTTTTGCACTGTGTAGAAATCCTGCTTCAAAAGCTCCGCCGACCGGTTGATGCCTCACCCTTTCTATTGTTTACCCGAAGGGCTCAGCAAACAGTGGCGGCGAGCTCCGTATTCCTGTAAACTCGCTCTTGCCCCCACGTTAGAACTGCGTCATTCAACGAGCGGGATGTCATTCGCGGGTTCACATTTTATTGCGGCACGAATTTAGTTCTCGATCTGCAAGTAGCGAGCATCCTTCTTCGGCGGCAGCACCTTGCTTAGTTTCGGAACATAGGACGCCTTAAGCTCGCCCTCAGCCTTTTGGATGGCGACAAGCTCAACCGTGAGTTTCTGGGCTTTGTCATCGGTGAGGGTCTTTGCATTATAGTCTTTAGCTTAGCCGAGAAGGCAGTATCTTCATCTCGCGTGGCTTCGTGCCTTTTCGATGGTCTCAATGCCCGTCGAGCGCGAGATGGTGTCGAACCTGATCTCAGGCTGTCTGAGTGCCATCTCCAAGACCAGGAGCAGGTTGCGATACTCTTC
>JBATHN010000624.1:0-2222 GCA_049666885.1 Desulfobacterales bacterium | reverse complement strand
GACTTTGGGGCAAGCGGGAAGACAAGGACGGCGCGGAAGGCACCGATTTTCGTACCCAGTTTACGACGCGGTTCACTTTCTAACACGAGAATTCGTGAATTCTTTCCAAAATCGATAAAGGGGGGAGGACACCATGTTGAAACATATCGCTAAGGTATCACATGTGACGTGTATCGGCTGGGTACTGGCGCTAACGGCCTGCGCCAATTTTTCTGCGATCGACAAGCCCATATCTAAAGTGACCCCGGAATTTTCAAGGCAGATAGCGAGCGAACGCTCGCCCGAGCTGCTTGTGCTGGTGGGCTTCTCGGGCGGGGGCACCCGTGCGGCCGCTTTAGCCTATGGCGTGCTCAAGACGCTTGCCGATGCAGAAGTGACAACCGAAAAGGGCCGACGATCCTTGCTGCACGAGGTGGACGAGATTTCCTCGGTTTCCGGCGGCAGCTTCACATCGGCTTATTACGGGCTGCGGGGCGACAAGATCTTCGAAGAGTTCGAAGAGCGTTTTCTGCGCAAAAATATCGAGGGCGCCCTGATCTGGCAGGTCATCAGCCCGGTCAACTGGATACCGCAGATGAGCGGTAAATATGGCCGGGGCGATGTGGCGGCCGAGTATTACGGCAAACATATCTTTGACGAGGCGAGGTTTGCGGATCTCAACCGGCCGGGAGCCCCGGCCGTGGTGATCAACGCTACGGATCTGGCCACCGGGATGCGTTTCTCTTTCACCCCGGGGTATTTTGATATCCTTTGCGCCGATCTCGACCAATACCCGTTGGCGCGAGCCGTCACCGCCTCCTCGGCCGTCCCGGTTCTCTTCACCCCCATCACCGTCAAGAGCTATGCCGGGACCTGTGGATTCGAGTTGCCGGCCTGGGTGGATGAAGCGGCAAAGGATGAAAGAGGCTCCACACGCAAAGCCGAGGCGCGCGGTCTGAAGGAATTTATGTATCATGACAAACGGCCGTGGCTCCATCTGGTGGACGGCGGCATTGCCGACAACCTGGGTCTGCGGGCGTTTTATACCACTTTCACTCTCGAGGGAGACCCAAGGCAGGCGTTTCGCGACCTCGGTCACCCAGACGTGCGTCACGTTCTTATCATCTCGGTCAATTCGTTTGCGCACAAGAAGGAGAAATGGATATTTAAGCGGGCAGCCCCGGGTCTCGCGGAGACGATCGGCGCAATCAGCTCGGATCAGATCGGTCGCTACAATTACGATACGCTCGATATCGTGCGCTACTCTTTCGAGTACTGGACCAAACAGGCATCGACCCCGCAGCGCCCGGTCAGCTTCGATTTTGTCGAGGTGAGCTTCAACCAGGTCCACGACGAAAACCAACGTCAGGCGCTCAACAACATCGGCACGAACTTCGAGCTCGATGACGATGAGGTGGATTTGCTCATTAAGTCCGCCGGTGAAGTGCTGCGCGGAGACCCCGAATTCCGGATTTTTTTAGAACGCCTAAATGGGATGGTCAAACAACCGTGACTCTGAATAGTGCAACCAAAGAGGAGGAGTTGAAATGATGAGGAGAAAATACCTGTTAATCATGTTAATTTTTGCTTTTGCCATCGGTCTATCAGCAACCGTGTCAGCCGAGGAAACAGCTCAAACTGACAAATGGGAGTTCGGTGCCGAGATCTACCTCTGGGGGGCTTCGATCGGCGGTGATACCGGTACCGGAAGTGATGTTGATATCAGTTTCGACGATCTTCTCAGCAACCTTGAAATGGTATTCATGGGCGTGGCCCAGGCGCGGAAAGGCAAGTGGTCGTTAATGCTGGATGCGATCTACCTGGACGTAAAGGGCGAAGATAACTTCACAATACCTGTCGATGGGTCTCTCATCAATGCCAACGGCTCAGTGGAGCTGACAGGTTGGATCCTTACGCCGTCTGTCGGCTACAATCTCTTGCAGACGGAAAGGATCCATTTGGATGTTCTGGCCGGCGCCCGCTACCTCTATCTGAAGAGCGATGCAAAGTTCGCTTTAGTCACGCCAACATCCATTAAAAAACGCGACACCGTTTCAGGCTCCGGGTGGGACGGCATCATCGGCGTCAAAGGGTATGTGAACCTCAACAAGAACTGGTATCTGCCCTACTACGCGGATATCGGCACCGGAAGCTCGAATTTAACATGGCAGCTGTTCGGGGGCGTCGGCTACCGGTTCAAACGGCTCGATCTCATCGCGGCCTATCGCTACATGGACTGGAAC
>JBATHN010000623.1:0-1874 GCA_049666885.1 Desulfobacterales bacterium | reverse complement strand
CAAGTGAGTTTCTGAACTGGATGTACCCGTCCCGAACGGCCGTGTATGGTTCGATGGCGGCCGCCTTGACGGCTTCGTATTCACCGATACGAAAAGACAGATCGTTGAATCGACGATAAGCACCGACGCCGATTGCGGCAGCAGCAGGCTCCAGGTACCCGATTGGATTGACCCATAAATCTCCAAAGAAGCCGACCGATTCCCGGATAGTAGAAGGACCGACAACCGGCCAGACGATGTAGATTCCATTGCCGAAGCCCCAGCGCCCCAGCGTCTGTCCTAAATCTTCATCGCTGATGTCCATGTTGAAGACGACTTTGCCGGGATCGCCGAAACCCAGAATACCGAAGGTGGTATTGACAAAAAAACGGGCCACTTCCGTGCCGGCATTTTTAAATTTGCCCTGCAGTATGCAGTTCGCCAGACGCACCGGCGTCAATACGTTGCTGAAAAAATTGCTGATGCAAAGGCGAAAATCTTTCGGTATCACGAATTTGTATCCCTGGGCTGCGGGTTTAAGCAGCCAGAAGTACAGTTTGTCATTAACCTGAAAGATAACGCGGTTGAACGGGGCCAGGGGATCCGCGACCCGGACCGGAGAGACGGATACCTCATCCTCTGGAAAGTCAAACTCGTCCTTATATTCAGCGTCGTCGCCTTGCTGCGGCGCCAATTCTTCGGTAGCGTTCTCCTTCGTCGGCGTCTGGTCCGACACCTCAGGGACTGCCTCCGGCGCTTCCTTTGCAACGGGGTTTACCTGCGCCCCGCTGGCATGTGTGTTGACCCAAAAAAATGCCGCCAGGAGAAAGCAGACATAAGTCAAAACAGGTTTCAAATTATGCATACGTCGGTCAGTCCTTTGAATGGATGGGTATCCTTTACCCACTGGATTTTTCCTGTTCTACCTGATCCTTGATCTTCTGCTTGAGCCGGTCGATGACCTGGGTGGCCGATTCTTTTTCGAACAGGCTGCGAAACTGGGCCTGATAGTTTTGTACCAAACTGACGCCTTCGACATAGACGTCATAAATTTTCCATTTGCCATCCCTCAGCCCCATACTGTACTCGACGGGCACATCACCTTTGTTGCCGGGGACTTTGGTTCTGACCTTGGCCCTTTTTCCAGAGTCATCCAACATCTCATCGATATACTCTACCTTCAGGCCCTTGACGGTTCCGTTTATCTGGATAAGGTAGTTATTGCCGAGAAATTCAGCAAAGAGGTCCGTAAATTCCTGGCGCTGCTGCGCGGTGAAGCTGTTTTCCCAGTGATATCGACCAGTGGCCCGTTTGGCAATCAATTCGAAATCGAACATGCCGTTCGTGACCGAACGGATCTTCTCCCGCAGGTCGTCACGCCGGGCCGGATCCTCATACTGCGGATCCTCGAGAATTTGCATCACCCTGTCAATAGGTCCTTTCAAAGCCTCAACCGGCTGTTCGGCCTTCACCGCCGGTACAATCACAACCAGTAGCAGGACCGCAAACCAGAGGATTCTTTTCACAAGCAACTCCTTCTTTCGCTGAGGGTTCGCGGAAAAATAAGTTGGCAATTTTGGGCGTTGAGGCGACCGGCCGGCAAGGCGCGAACATAGAGGAATATCTGGATATTCCGAGTTTTCGCAACGCAACCGGACGGGATGCATCGGCGTCCAAAATGTAACGTTATTTTTGAGCGAGCCCTTAGGCCATGGTGACCAAGTATCATACTTTACCGAAAACATATTTGCTGATCAGCTCCTCTATGTCCAGTGCCGATTCGGTTTCGATTATCATGCCGCCCGGTTTGAGCGGCACATCCGACACCCCGGGGGACAGCTTGATGTATTTGTCGCCGATGAGCCCCGCGGTCTTGATTGAAGCGATGACGTCCT
>JBATHN010000622.1:0-13329 GCA_049666885.1 Desulfobacterales bacterium | reverse complement strand
GCGCGGAGGCGTACTCGTGTAAGACGCACAAGCGATTCCGCCGATTGACGCCGACCTGTCCCGAAGCAGGCGGGGAATTGCGGGAAAGGGCCATTTATGGACGGAAACTAGTTTAATTGTCCGATATCAAGAAGCCGTCTGAGATCTGCAAGACCCGGCCGGCGAATGCAGCACAATTCGGGCTGTGGGTGACCATGACGATGGTCATTCCACCGTCGTTGAGCTGCCGCAGTAGATCCATGATTTCCTGACTGGTCCTGGTGTCAAGGTTTCCGGTGGGTTCATCGGCCAGCAGAATCGGCGGCTCGTTTACGATGCGGACTGGGTGGCACAGATGGAAGAACGTCTCAAGTCACAGCCGCTGGATGACGGTCAACTTTCCGACCGGATCGAAGCAGAGCTTTTGACCGAAGCGGGCAAGGAGGAGGCACGAGCGGTTTTGCTGCGGTAGGATGCACAAGAGGGCTGAGGATATCAAGCCAACAGAGAGGGTATACCATGAAAGTCAAGCGTAAAATCATACAGATCGACGAAGAAAAATGCGACGGTTGTGGACAGTGCGTTCCGGCTTGCGCCGAAGGCTCTCTCGAGCTTGTGGACGGCAAGGTGAGAGTGGTGTCCGAAAACCTGTGTGACGGCTTGGGCGCCTGTCTCGGCGAATGCCCTAACGGGGCTTTGAAAATAATCGAACGCGAGGCCGAGGAGTTTGACGAAGAGGCGGTTGAAAAATACCTGACCGAAAAGGAGAAACAGGAAAAATTGCAAAACCGCATGATCGGCGGCGGGTGTCCTTCGGCCCGCATGCAGCAGTTCGACCGCGCGACGTCTCCCGAGAGCCCCCGACCCGCACCGGTCGAAGCAGCGGACCGATCCGCCCTGACGCACTGGCCAGTGCAGATTCGCCTGGTGCCGCCGACCGCACCTTTCTTAAAAGGCGCCGATCTTCTGGTTTTGGCGGACTGCGTGCCGGTGGCCTTCCCAACGCTTCATCGCGATTTTCTCAAGGGCAAAGCCGTCATGATGGGCTGCCCGAAGTTCGACGATGCCCAGAGCTATATCGACAAGTTTACCCAGATTTTTCAAACGGCCGGCATCAAGCATGTCACCATCGTCGTGATGGAAGTCCCGTGCTGTTCCGGCCTGCCCACGATCGTCAGAAAAGGCCTTGAAGCCTCCGGCCGAAACATTCCCGTGGAAGAGATTGTGGTCAGCACCAAGGGTGCCATACTGAGCCGGGCGGCGGCCATTAATTGATCCGGCGCAATCCTGCACAACTATTTCTTGCCGCGACCCTGAGAACGAGACACCATAAATAGTCCACCAACCGGTAATAATGGAATCCGGAGAGGTATTCAGAAATCTCAAATTCCAAGCACCAAATTCCAATGAAATCCCAAATTTTTCACCCTGTGGAATAGTGTGTCTCCGGTGATTCTTTCACATGTGTTTCCCGAGAATCCTTATTCTGTCTAAGTTTTTGTTTTCTATATTATTCCACAGGGCAAGTATCCAATGAACCAAACAGGGTTGTCATTTTGAATTTTAGCCATTGTGATTTGTTTGTTATTTGTATTTGCGAATTGAGAATGGTTCCCAAAATATTCTTTACAGTGCTATTGAAATATGACAATTAATAATTTTCGGAGTGCTCAGAGCGTGTAGACCCATCGCACTGATTTAACACGGGCGTTTACCTTTAACCTCAATCCGTGAAGAGGAGGAAAAGCATGGCGGAACAATTGCAGGTTTACAAATGTGAAGCTTGTGGAAACATCGTCGAGGTTCTGCACGGCGGTGAAGGTGAACTGGTGTGCTGCGGGAAACCGATGGTCCTGATAAAGGAGAACACGGTCGATGCGGCCAAGGAAAAACACGTTCCGGTTATCGAGAAGGTCGAGGGCGGGTACAAGGTCAAGGTCGGCAGTGTTCCGCACCCCATGGAAGAAAAGCACTACATCGAGTGGGTGGAGTTGATTGCAGACGGTAAAGCCTACCGACAGTTCCTCAAGCCGGGCCAGACGCCGGAGGCGATTTTCAAAATCGATGCCGCCAGTGTCTCAGCGAGGGAGTACTGCAATCTGCACGGGCTCTGGAAAGCGTAATCTACCGCTTCAATATTTAAAGTGGTTTATTGTCGGTCCCTGTGGAGTTATATTAGCGGGAACCGGCACCTTCGCCGACGAAAATCGGCGCTAACGGGCATCTGAAGCCCGAAAAGGAGGTGATGGCCATGCCAAGCTGGAAATGCCACAATTGCGGGTACACGTTCGATGCCGATACACCGCCGGATACCTGTCCGTCCTGTAAAGAAAAATGCGAATTTCTGGACAACTCCTGTTACACGCCAGACTGCCAGGCGGAAGGGGTCGATAAACGGATCAAGTAGAAAGAGAGGCGTACATGGCGAAGGCGCTTGTAGTGTATACCACACGCACCGGTGAGACCCAGAAAATAGGTGAATTGATTGCGGAAGGGATTCGAATGGCCGGTCATGAAGCCACGCTTGCCAGCGACAAGGAAATCAAGAAGACTTCCGATCTCGAGGGATACGATGCCTATGTCTTCGGCTCGGCAACCTATCACGGCGACCTGATGCAGGGCATGAAGACACTCCTGTTTCTGGCGGAAAAAGCCCAACTCGAGGGAAAGATCGGCGCGGCTTTCGGTGCTTTCGGTTGGAGTGGCGAGGCGCCGGGACGTATTTACGGAACCATGGAAAACATCTTTAAAATGAAGATGGCCAAAGAACCGCTGATGCTTAAATCCAGTGCCCTTGGAGGCGGCCTGCAGATGGCCCAGGATTATGGACGCCAGGTGGCCAAGATGATGGCGTCCTCTTGATCGAGACAAGCGAAACTGAAAGGAGATTGCTATGCCCACGACACCTCAGCATTGTCCCGGTTTTACAAGTTTGAAAAACCTCAAGTCGTTTATGTGCAAGTGCCCTGCGTGCGGAGCAGAAAAGGAAATCTTTTCCGATGAGTTTGACCGGATGCACAAGTGCAACAAATGCGGCAAGGAAATCGATTTTACACAGTGTACTTTGGAAGGGGGAGGCGGGACAACGGAACCCGTTTAAGGCGCGCTTGGTGAAGCTGCGCTTGCTGACGATGTCGAAAAAATGGTCGGTTGACCAAAGCCGCTCCTGTGGAACGAAAAAACATGCTGGTTTTAGGCTTACAGGGCAGTCCGCGAAAAAAGGGTAACACCCGATTTCTTCTGTCGACGCTGCTGAATGAAGCTGATCGACTGGGGGCGAGGACACATACGATAGAGGTCGCCAGCCGCAACATCGTTCCGTGTAAAGAACTCGTCGTTTGTGAGAAAAAAGGATTTTGCCCCATCGATGACGACATGAAGCACGGCATTTATGCACTGCTGCGTGAAGCCGATGTCATCCTGTTGGCCAGTCCCGTCTTTTTCTACAACGTGACGGCCCAATTGAAAGCGCTGATCGATCGCTGTCAAACCCTCTGGGCACGAAAATACCGGTTGAAGTTGGCCGATCCGGCCCGAAAATACCGCCGCGGATTTTTACTGGCGGCCGGTGCCACCCGGGGGCGGAATCTTTTCGAGGGCATGAAGCTGACCGCCCAGTATTTCTTCGATGCCGTCGGCGCCGAGTTTGCCGGCAGTTTGACATACCACGGTATTGAAGGGCCCAAAGACATGCAAAACCATGCGACGGTGCGTGATGACATCAAACAAGCGGCCCGGGATCTGATCGAACCGTTGACAAACCGCCAAAAAGTTCTTTTTGCCTGCCGGGAAAACGCCTGCCGCAGTCAAATGGCAGGTGCGTTCGCCCAACACTACGCCGGGGACCGCATCGATGTGGCCACCGGCGGCAGCCAACCGGCCGGTGCCGTCAATCCGATCATGGTGGAAGTGATGCAGGAGAAGGGCATCGACATGGCCTTTCGCGGTCCGCAAACTATCGAAACCGCTTTGGAAAACGGACCGCCGGCAACCATCGTCACCATGGGGTGCAGGGAAGCCTGCCCGCATGTATCCGGTGCCCGGATGCTGGATTGGGACCTGCCTGATCCGTCAGGTCAGGGCTTGGACGTCATGCGCGAGGTCCGGGACCAGATCGAAGATAACGTGAAAAAACTCGCTCAAGAATTTCCGAAGGCGTAAGCTGGGGGCTCAGTCAAAAATAACGTCGCAATTGGGACACCGATGCATCCCGTCCGGCTGCGGTGTGAAAACTCTAAATTTCCGGATGTTCTTTCGTTTTCGCGACTTGTCGGTTGGGCGCCTCAACGCCCAAAATGGCGAACTTATTTTTTTGTGAACCTAAAAAGAGGCAACAGTTAATCAACACAAGGAGGTATGAAAGCATGGATAAATACGTATGTACGGTTTGCGGTTATGTTTACGATCCGGCACTGGGTGATCCTGACAACGGCGTGGCAGCCGGCACTAAATTCGATGACGTTCCCGATGACTGGGTTTGCCCGGTTTGCGGAGCGGGCAAAGAGGATTTTGAAAAAGAATAACGACATTTCCGTCATCGGTTGACAATACCCTGTTTCGGCAAAACAATATGGTGCCCTTTTTATCATTGCCCTGCGGTGATGATGAAAAGGGCATCATTTGTTCGGCCTGGACCGAATCGAACGCAAAACACCAACCGCCGGATAGAGGAAGTTGAAATGAAACCAATCGAAATAGCGCCAGGCATCTACGATGTGGGTGTCAATGACTGGAATATCAGTGACTTTCACGGATACTCGACACCATTTGGAACGAGCTACAATGCCTATCTGGTCCTGGATGAAAAGATTGCGCTGATCGACACGGTCAAGAGCGGGTTCGCCGATGAGTTGCTTTACAACATTGCCAAGGTTGTCGATCCGAAAAAAATCGATCTCGTTATCAGCAACCACACCGAAATGGACCATTCCGGCAGTCTCGCACGTGTCATGCACCGCATCGGTGAGGACAAACCGCTGTACTGCTCCAAAATGGGCGAAAAAAATCTGCAGCGGCATCTTCACCGCAAGCTGAACTATCAGCCGGTGGCCAACGGGCAGGAGCTCTCCATCGGTCGGCGCACGTTTACCTTCCTGGAAACCCGGATGCTGCATTGGCCGGACAGCATGTTCACCTATCTGAAGGAGGACAGAATTCTGTTTTCCAGCGACGGGTTCGGGCAGCATTATGCCGGACACGAGAAGTTCGATGACCAGATCGGTGATGCCATCATGCCGCATGCTAAAAAATATTTTGCTAACATCCTGATGCTCTACGCCCCCCTGATTCTCAAACTCATCGAAAAGGTGACCGAAATGGGGCTTGGAATCGACATGATTTGTCCGGACCACGGGGTGATCTGGCGTAAAAACGCATCGAGAATAATCGAGGCCTACGGCCGCTGGAGCCGCCAGGAATCTAAGCCCAAGGCTCTTGTCATCTATGATACCATGTGGCACAGCACCGAGAAGATGGCCAATGCCATAGCCTCCGGCATCAGCGCCGAAGGTGTGGATGTCCGGCCCATGTATCTGCGCAAATGGCACCGCAGTGACATCATGACCGAGGTGCTCGATGCGCGGGCCGTGGTGGTCGGCTCGCCGACCCTCAACAACGGCCTGTTCCCTACACTGGCCGACTTTTTAAGCTACATGAAAGGCTTGAAACCGAAGAACAAGATCGGAGCCGCCTTCGGGTCCTACGGTTGGAGCGGTGAAGCCGTCAAGCTGATCGAAAAGGAGTTGGTGGAAATCGGTATAGAGCTGGTCGCACCGGGTCTCAAGGTGCAGTATGTGCCCGACGGCGAGACATTGGATGCGTGCTATGACTACGGGCTTAAGATCGGCAGAGCGGTCAACTAACTAGTGCCCATCCATAAACGGCATCTTTCGGCCCTGCCTGGTGTTCTCGCTCTTTGCAATCCTCGACGTAGCCCTGCTACGCCTGCGGTTGCAAAATCGCTGCGGCCTTGGCCAAGACCGAAATCTACCATTTCTGGACGGACACTAACTATGAAAATACCCGTTGTCGAATTGAGCGAATGCATCAAATGTGAGATCTGCATCGAAGTCTGTCCGGCCGTTTTCAGGATGAGCGATGCGGGTTACATCGACGTGGTGGATTTATCGTCCTATCCGGACCCCGAAGTTGAAGAGGCGATCAAGAACTGCCCGGCGGATTGTATTCACTGGGCCGAGATCTGAATCACTCTGACGCTTTATCCATCCGTCGATTGGACCGTTTGCCGGGCAATTTGCCATTCGCCTGGACGGTTTCTCCGTCCGGCGGTTTGGCGGATCGTGGTCAATCGTACGATTCGTTTCCAAGGAGGAGCAAATGAAAAAAGCCGCGCTGTTTGTTTTCAACGGGGACCCGATGTGTTTCATTCATGTTTTGCTGAATGCCCTGGACCTGCAGTCAAAGGGTCGTGAGGTGCGGATCGTGGTCGAAGGCGCCGCTACCAAACTCTTGCCGGCTCTTGCCGAAGCCGACAACCCGCTGCACGGGTTGTGGGAGAAGACCAAAAGTGCCGGTCTCGTGGAAGGCGCCTGCAAAGCCTGCTCCCAGAAAATGGGAACCGCCGGGGCGGCCGGGTCCCAAGGCCTGGCCCTGCTCGATGACATGAACGGCCATCCGGGCATGGACCACTATCTCGAAAAGGGGTACGACATTATCACCTTTTAGTGAGATTCGATGCAAACTTCAGAACAAAAACTTACCCATCGCCGACTCAAAAGGATCGTCTTCGAGCTATTGCAGCTTCCGGATTTAGGGCGCAGTGTCGAACAGATTTCCCGCTTTCCCTTTCGCCAAGTGGTCAATCCGCTTTTCTCTTTTCTATACAGCCTCGATGAGCCGATCAAGTGGCGGGCGGTGAGCGTCATGGGAGCGGTGATCGCCAGGTCGGCCGAAGAAAACATGGAATCGGCCCGCATCGTCATGCGTCGGTTCATCTGGAATCTGAACGACGAGTCGGGCGGCATCGGCTGGGGTTCCCCGGAATCCATGGGCGAGGCAATGGCCCTCAACCTTTCCCTTGCCGATCAATATGCCAGCATTTTGCTGTCATATATAAATCCGGACGGAAATTATCTCGAGCATGAGGACTTGCAGCCGGGGGTGCTCTGGGGCATTGGACGTCTGGCACACGCCCGGCCAGGGCATGCGAGGGATGCGCTCCCCTTTCTGCAACCCTATCTGGCATCGGACAGGCCGGTTCTGCGCGGTATGGCCACTTGGGTCGCCGGCGCGCTGCCATCCGACCGACTGATTTCTTTCCTGCATCCCCTTAAAAACGACACCGCACATTTCAAGCTATACCAGGAAGGCGTCCTGGAAGAGGTGCGTATTTGCGATCTGGTTGCGAAACTGGTCAAGCGGTCGGATTAAATACGTCTATTGAACGCTGTAAAGCGTGTAGAGTTCGCCGCGGGCGCGCTCAAGGTTTGAGACTGCGGCAGCGTGGTCATAGACGGCGGCAACACTGCGGGTGCGCATGGCGGTCAGGCCTACCTGGGCGGTCAGCAGATCGGTTATGCCGGCAACGCCTTCCCGATAGCGTACCTGGGTGATGCGCAGGGATTCCGAAGCGCTTTCGACACTCTTTCGGATCGTTTCCAACCGTTGCCACGACTCGGCGGCCCGAATTCGTGCAGTTTTAAGGTCTTGCATTAACTTGTTGCGAACATTTTCCTCGTCCTGCTGGGCTGCGCGCCACTCTGCTTCGGCCTTGCGGGCGGCACTCGAATTGCGAAAACCGGTGAAAATGTCCCATTCGGCCCTAAGTCCGACAGTGTAGCTGCCCTCGAAAGAATCCAGGTCACCGCTGTCCAGATCATAGGTCCCGTAGGCATTGAGAACCGGATAATTTTGGCGCTTTACCTTGATGTACAACAGTTCCTTTGCCTGAGACATTTTTTGAATCACCTTAAGTTCCGGTCGGTTTTCGATCGCGTCGAAATCTTGTTTCATGACCGGCGGCGTCGAAACATTTTCTTCGGGTACCGGCAGGCTCTCGCGGGTGACAAAATCGTACCCGATGGCTGTATTCAAAGCGACAATGGCCAGATCCACGCTGTTGCGGGCCCGGATCAGGTCCTCGCGCGCCTGCACCAAGGCGACCTCAAGGTTTAACACATCGGTTTTTATGACCGTCCCGGCCTTGTATTTGTCTCGGGCCACCTGCAGGCTCTCTTCGAAACTCTGAATCGTTTCCTGCTGAACCGTCACATAATCCAGGGCCTGAAGAATGCTGAAGTAGCCGCGGGTGATCTGGTAGATCAACTCGTTGCGGATCGCGGCCAGCTGAAGGTTGACAGCGTCCGCGCCGAGTGCGGCGCTCTCGGACATCATCCGCCGTTGTCCGAAATCGTAGATTCGGTATTTGAGTTCGGCGGACAGGCGCAGGTTGTCGGTGTTGCCCGGATCGTTGGGGTCGAAGCCCGGGGCCATTATGTCCAGGTTGCGCTGGTTGAGTTGCATCATAAATGCCTGGGTCGGGTTGTCCGTCACCGCGTAGCCGCCGGCAACCGACAGCTGCGGGAAATAAGCGGAGTCGGCTTCCGAGATCATGGCTCGGGCTGCTTCGACCCGGATGGCGGCGGCATTGGCGTCGGGGTTCCGATGAAGGGCTTCCCGGATGCACTCTTCGAGGGTAACGGCTTCCGCATGGCCGTTCAAGAGGATGAGGGAAAAAGCGAGGCAGGCCCAAAGGATTGATATCGGCCGTACGAAACGGAGGCAACTATCAGACGTAAGATCGAGTTTCATTCGCTCCCTCTGTTCGAAAGGAAACAGCGTCATCTGTGTTGAGCAATAGTATCCTTTCCCCGGCTGAATAATATTAAAATGCGAAATGATGTCAACAGCTGTTTGAGGGTTCCCCGAACAGGATCAGATTCAAGGAGGAAGCGTTTAATGATTTACCTTGACACGTCCTGACACATTGTGGCACACAAAAGTTAGCTGTTTTATAGCTTGTTTCCGTCCTATATGGCCCTTCCCACAATATCGTTGCCGATTTCCTGGACCTTGTGAAAAATAGACCGTTTATGGATCGGCAACCCAGTACCGTCTTCCGGCAGTCCAATAATGGAGACCAAGAGGCCGATTTTGAGCAAACAAAAGGACGAAAAAGAGAGACGCGACAGCGAGGAAACGCTGAGCGCATCATCCGGCAAGCGCCGGCTGATCGGTGACCGGGGCAGTCATTTTTTGAAGCGGATGGAGGGTGAGACCGGCGCCAACATTGCTGCCTGCTACCAGTGCGAGCGCTGCACCAATGCCTGTCCGGTCAGTTTCTACATGGATGTCAAGCCTCACCAGGTGATCCGCTTCATTCAGCTGGGTTGGCGCGAGGAACTGCTGCGGTCCGCCACCATCTGGGTGTGTCTCTCTTGCGAAATGTGCACCACCTATTGCCCAAACGAAGTCGCCGTCGCCGAGACCATTCTGCATCTCCGCAGTCTGGCAGCGCAGTCAACCATTGCGCCGCGGGAAAAGCAGCTGGCGGTGTTTCACCAGACGTTCCTCGACGAACTCCAGCGTTTCGGCCGGGTCAACGAGGCCTGGCTGATGGCGGCATTGAACCGCAAACCCGGCATCCTCAAAGAAAAGATGCGCTCTGGCCAACTGAAAACGGAAATCGAGTTGGGGCTGACGCTCTGGCGCAAGGGGAAATTGAAACTGCTGCCGAAACGCTGCGAAGCCATTAAAGAGATTCGAGCCTTATACCACAACCGGCAAGGTGATCGTTCCTGATGAAACTGGCATTCTACCCGGGCTGTTCGCTCGAGGGCATGGCCAATGACTATGCCCGTTCCATCTTGGCGGTGTTCAACCATCTGGACATAACGCTGGTGGAAATCGATGACTGGTCTTGCTGCGGCGCGACTGCGGCTCACAGCCTGAGTGAAAATATGGCCGTGGTCCTGCCGGCCAGAAACCTTGCGGCCGCCGAAAAAATGGGGCTCGACATCGTGACGCCCTGCGCCAACTGTTTCAACCGGATGCTGTTTTCCAAGGTTATGATCCAAAAAAAGATCTTCGACGTTCCTTGGAAGGTCACCGGCAGCATTCAGGTCCATGACATGACGCGTTTTCTGGCCCGGCCGGACATGCTCGAGCGCATCGAAGACCGCGTCCTCAAACCCTTGAAAGATCTTAAGGTCGTCTGCTATTACGGCTGTCAGATGGTTCGCCCGCCGCGTCTGACCGGCTTTACCGACTACGAAAATCCGATGACCCTCGACCGGCTGGCGACCGCTGCCGGTGCCAAAGTGTTGGACTGGTCCTATAAAACCACATGTTGCGGTGCCAGCATTGGCATCGGTCGACGGGATATCCAGGAATCCCTTACCGCCCGATTGCTGGTAAAAGCACGACAAACCGGCGCCGAGGCCGTCGTGGTTTCCTGCCCGCTGTGCCAGGCCAACCTCGATCTCATACAAAGAGACAAGGCATCCGAATACCTGCCGGTTTTCTACTTTACGGAATTGCTGCGCCTGGCATTCGAGGCTGAAAACGGTTCTGCCGGGTGGTTCCGGATGCATATCGCCGATCCGGTGCCCCTGTTGAGAGCAAAGGATTTGCTGCGGTGAATGGTCGAAATGAAACGGAGGCCGACGCCGGCCGTGCGATCGGACGGGTGATCGTCATTGGCGGCGGAATCGGCGGCATCCAGTGCGCCCTCGACCTGGCCGACACCGGGTTTTATGTCTACCTGCTCGACAAGACCCACACCCTGGGCGGGACCATGGCCCGCTTGGACAAGACTTTTCCCACCAACGATTGTTCCACCTGCATGTTTTCCCCTAAGCTGGTTCAAGCGGCCGGCAATCCCAATATCGAGATTATCCCCTCCAGCCGCCTGTTGAGCCTTACGGGTGAACCGGGACGATTCACGGCCCGTGTCGAAAAACAGCCGCGCTACATCAACGTTGACAAGTGTATTGCATGTGGCCAATGCGCGGAAAAGTGCCCCAAGAAGGTACCCGATGCATTCAACGGAGAGTTGGGGTTCCGCAAGGCGGCGTTTCTGACTTTTCCCCAGGCCGTTCCGTTGAAATATGCCCTGGACGCGGAACATTGCCTTTATCTGACTCGCAAACGCTGCGGCCTGTGTCAGAAAATTTGCCCCACCGGGGCGGTCGAATTCGACCAGCAACCGGAAATGGTTGACCTCGAAGCCGGAGCCGTCGTGCTGTCGACCGGTTTCGAACCGGCGCTGACGGTCCGGGATGGTGAATACGGCTATGGTCGCTATCGCAATGTCGTTACGTCGCTCCAATACGAACGCATGCTGTCCGCCACAGGACCTTATGCCGGGCATCTGCAGCGCCCGTCGGACGGCCGGTTGCCGAAGAAGGTGGCCTGGATCCAGTGTGTGATGTCGCGGGATGCGGCCCGCAACCGGCCGTTTTGTTCATCGGTTTGCTGCATGCATGCCGCCAAACAGGCCGTGCTGACACGCAGTCACGACCCGGAGGCGCAAACCGTGATCTACTTCATGGACATCAGGGCCCACGGTAAGGGGTTCGACGATTATATCGAACGCGCACGTCACGACCACGGCGTGCGGTACCAACGCTCCATGATTTCGCAAGTCTACCTGAATCCGGAAAACGAGAACCTGATCATCGAGACTTTCGACCACCACCTCAACCGCAAGGTGGAACAAGAATATGATCTGGTGGTGCTCTCAAGCGGCTTCAAACCCTCGAGCGGATCGAGCGCTCTGGTCAGGCGGTTGGGATTGACGGCCAATCCTTTCGGCTTTCTGACCGCCGACTTCGACGAGCCGGTGTCGACCTCGCGGGCCGGGATTTTCGTCTGCGGCGGCATCGAAGCGCCGAAGGACATCCCGGAGACCGTCATCCAGGCCGGTGCCGCTGCGGCGGAAGCGGCGGTGGTCATTCAAACCGGGCGCTATTCGGCCACCTTTTCCGCCGAGGCCATACCGGAAAGGGTCGCCGAGGGCCCACCCAGAATCGGCGTTTTCGTCTGCCACTGCGGGTCGAATATTGCCGGTGTGGTCGACATCCCGCAGCTGATGCAGCGGGTCGAGCGACTGCCGAACGTGGCGTTGGCCACCGACTTCATGTTCACCTGTTCGGCCGAAAGCCAGCCAAAGCTGATCGAACTGATCCAAAGACACGAACTGAATCGCATCGTGGTAGCAGCCTGCTCTCCGAAGACCCACGAACCGCTCTTCCAGGACACGCTCAGAAAGGCGGGCTTGAACCCGTACCTCTTTGAAATGGCCAATATCCGCAACCAGTGCTCGTGGATCCACGGCGACCAGCCGCAGCAAGCCACCGAGAAGTCTTTCCAGCTGATCCGGGCGGGTGTTGCGCGGGCTCTGCGCCTGGAGCCGCTGACCGATCAGACCTATCGCGTGGATCCCCGGGCGCTGGTCATCGGTGGTGGATTGGCCGGCATGAGTGCCGCGCTGACTCTGGCGGACCAGGGATTTTCGGTCTGCCTGGTGGAAAAAGACACTCATCTGGGAGGATTTGCCCGGCATCTCACCGAAACCTTGGAGGGGGATTCGCCCCAAAAACTGGTTCGCAGCCTTGGAGACAGGGTCCGGCGACATCCCTTGATATCGGTTTATCTGGAGAGCCGCTTGACCGCCCATCAGGGACATCAGGGAAATTTTCGCGGGACGGTCGCAACAAAAGACGGCGGCAATCATGAGATCACCTACGGGGCCGTCATCGTGGCCACCGGCGGCCGGGCTTACGAACCGCGGGAATATCTTTACGCCGAGGACCGGCGCGTGCTCACTCAGGTCGAATTGTCCCGTCGGCTCAAAGAAGATCCGAAATGGGCCCGCGGTCTCAAGCGGGTGGTCATGATTCAGTGCGTCGGTTCCCGCAACGCGGAATTCAGCTTCTGCAGCCGCGTCTGCTGCAGCGCTGCGGTCAAAAACAGCATTGCCATTAAAGAGATGAACCCGGATGTTCAGATCGTTATCCTTTATCGCGACCTGCGTACTTTTGGATTCAAGGAACTCTACTATTTAAAAGCCCGTCAGATGGGCGTGATGTTCTTCCGCTTCATTCCAGAGGATCAACCCCGGGTATACAACGACACCGCCGAAAAGCTGATCGTGGACTTTACCGACCGCAGTTCGCACCAGGATTTTCGGGTGGAATCCGACCTGGTGGTGCTCAGTTCCGGGATACGCCCTCACAAAGGTGCCGACCAGATCGCGCCGGTCCTCAAGTTGCCGCGCACTCAGGAAGGCTTTTTTCTGGAAGCTCACGTCAAGCTGCAACCCCTGGAATTTGCCTCGCCCGGTATCTTCCTGGCCGGTCTCGCCCACAGCCCCAGGTTCATTCCCGAGGC
>JBATHN010000621.1:0-2734 GCA_049666885.1 Desulfobacterales bacterium | reverse complement strand
CTCGGTTTCAAGCAACGGCTGGCCTTGGCTGCCGCCCTGATGCATGCGCCCGACATCTTGTTTCTGGACGAGCCCACCTCCGGGGTTGATCCCATGGCGCGACGGGAGTTTTGGCGTCACATCAATTCGCTGGCTGCGTCCGGCGTCACCGTGCTGGTGACCACCCATTTCATGGAGGAAGCCGAATACTGTGATCGGTTGGCGATCATGGCGGCTGGGGAAATTCTGGCCATCGGCAGCCCGATCGACATCAAGCGAAAAGCCGCCGATGGACGCGAGAAACCCGTGCAAACCATGGAGGAGGCCTTTATCGCCCTGATCGAACGGCAGGATCAACTGGAGAATTCGACATGAAAGCCTCGGGACAAGACGGTTGCAGAAGGACCGCATCACCGGAAAAAGCCCGCGGGGGCGGACTGATGCGGTTGCGCGGTCTGGTGCGCAAGGAGTTTTTTCAGGTGGTGCGGGACCCGAGCAGTATCGGAATTGCTTTCCTCATGCCGGTGGTTCTGTTGCTGCTGTTTGGCTACGGTGTCTCCCTCGACGCCGAACATGTGCCCATCGCCATGGTCGTCGAGAAGCCCGATGCCGATACGGCAGGCTTCCTCGCGGTTTTCAGGAACAATGACTTCTTTGCACCGGTGATCATGCAAGACATGCGGCAGGCCGAAGAAGCGTTGATGCACCATCGTGTGGACGGCATCATTGGCTTGCGGGCTAATTTTGCAAGGGATTTACAACGGCCGGGCGGCGCGGCGGTGCAGGTCATTTTGAATGGTGTCGATGCCAACACTGCCCGGCTGGTGTCCGGTTATGTGGAGGGCGCCTGGCTCAACTGGATGGAGCAGCGTTCGTTGAGCCTTGGAAACCCGCTGAGCCAGCCCATACAGGTGGAGCAGCGGATATGGTTCAACAGCGCCGTGCGCAGCCGCAATTTTCTTGTGCCCGGCCTGATCGCCGTGATCATGACCCTCATCGGGGCTCTGTTGACAGCGCTGGTAGTGGCTCGCGAGTGGGAGCGCGGCACAATGGAGGCCCTCATGGTGACCCCCGTGGCCGTGCACGAGATCCTGCTGGGCAAGCTGCTGCCTTACTTCATCATGGGGATGGGTGGTATGGGTCTCTCGGTCGCCATGGCGGTATGGGTTTTCGAGGTCCCGCTGACCGGGTCTCTGTGGGTCCTGACGGCAACTTCAGCACTGTTTTTGCTGGTTGCACTGGGGATGGGCCTACTCCTTTCCACTGCGGCTAAAAACCAGTTCGTGGCCGGGCAGGCCGCCATCATCGTCACCTTTCTCCCGGCCTTTTTACTCTCCGGTTTCATCTTCGACATCGACAGCATGCCGAGGGTGGTTCAAGGCGTGACGCACCTTATCGCCGCCCGCTATTTTGTGTCCATACTGCAGACGGTATTTCTGGCCGGCAATGTCTGGTCGGTGATTCTGCCCAACGCCTTGGCATTGATGGTGTTTGCCGCACTTTTTCTCGGTCTGAGCCGTAAAAAATCCCGTAAGCGACTCGATTAGGGGGTATCATGTTCCTGCGAATCGTCGCCTTGATGCGAAAAGAGTTCCTGGCGCTGATGAAAGACAAAAAAAGTCGTTTCACCATCGTCATCCCGCCGATCGTGCAGCTTCTGGTATTCGGTTATGCGGCCACCTACGACCTGAACAACGTTCCTTACGCCGTCTATGACGAAGACCGGGGAGCAGCGGCCCGTGACCTGCTGAGCCGTTTCAAAGGGTCCACCAACTTTCAGGAGGTCGGGCAGCTCAGTCGTAATGCCGACATCGCTCCCCTGATCAACCGCAAGGGTGCCCTTTTGGTGGTCCACATCGGTCCGCAGTTCAGCCGCAACCTGTCGACCGGGGGTAGGGCCGAACTTCAGGTGATCGTGGACGGCCGCAACTCGAATACGGCCATGATCGCCCTTAACTACGTAAGGGCTATTCTGACCCGGTATAACCTGGAGTGGATCCAACGTCACGGGGGCACATCACCCCCGGCCCACCTCGAGATCCGGGCCTGGTACAACACCAACCTGGAGAGCCGCTGGTTCATCGTTCCCGGTATCATCGGTTTGCTGACGTTGGTGGTCACTCTTCTGGTGACCGCTCTGAGCGTGGCCCGGGAGCGTGAACAGGGCACATTCGACCAGCTGCTGGTGACTCCCCTGCGGCCGGTTGAAATTTTAATCGGAAAAGCCCTGCCCGGATTCATCATCGGGACCGCCGAGGCAACCGTGATTATCCTGCTCACCGTCTTCTGGTTTGGCGTTCCGCTGCGCGGTCACATCATAACGCTGTACACCGGCTTGTTTCTCTTCATTCTCTCGGCCATCGGCATCGGTCTGATGATTTCCTCCCTGGCGGTCACCCAGCAGCAGGGGTTGATGGGGGCGTTTCTGTTCATGGTGCCGGCCATTATTCTTTCCGGTTTTACCACTCCGATCGCCAACATGCCGGTGGTGGTGCAAAAAATCACCCTGGTCAATCCACTGCGGTATTTCATGGTGGTGATCCGGGGCGTATTTCTGGAAAACACCCCGTTTCATTTGCTGCTCGGCCAATATTGGCCTATGGCGATCATCGGTTTCGTCAATTTGATCGCCGCAGGATGGTTGTTCCGCCATCGGATCAACTAGTTTCCGTCGATAAATGTGCAATTTTTCGCAAGTTCAAGGAAATCGGCGGAATTGTGCGGAGGCATACTTCTGTATGCCGCACAAGCGATT
>JBATHN010000620.1:0-3566 GCA_049666885.1 Desulfobacterales bacterium | reverse complement strand
TTCCGTGGTCGGCCGCGCGCTCTGTCAGCGTGTCGAGAAGGGGGATGACGGCATCGCCGCCCTCGAGTGAAAACCGCGTGACGCCCACGTACTTTTTATTCAGAAACTGTTCGAAGATCGCCGACTGAATCAGTTTTTCAAGAATGTGAACCTTTTCGGAAGTCTCCAACTGCGGCCGGTTGCGCACAGGTTCCATGCGCTCCTGCAGCCAGCGCCTCTCCTCCGGGTCCTGCAGGTGCATGTACTCGACACCAATAGACCGGCAATAGGTTTCCCGCAGGATTTTGATGATCTCCTTGAGCGGCGCAGTTTCGTCCCTGGCAAATCGCCGGGTAAAGAATTCCCGGTTCAGGTCATCGGCTGACAGGCCGAAGGCCTCCAGGCTGAGCAAGGGGTGCTCGGTCGGGCAAGCCGTCAGCGGATCCATGCAGGCCAATAAATGTCCGAGGTCCCGGTAACGGTACTTGAGTGCCTCCACGCGGCTCTGTTTGATCACCAGCTCCCGGTCCTCTGCCGCCACCCCGGCCGGCACCCGGTCGTAGGCAATCGCGAAGCCTTTGAAAAAGGCCTGCCAGTCCTGCGACACCGAACCGGGCTCGGCCTTCCAGAGCCGGTACTGCTCGTCGATATAATCCGCGTTAAAGGTCTCTATCGCATCCATTATGACCCATCCTTCGGTAGACTATCACCTAGGTTGAGAGGTTCAGGGTTCAACGTTCTGGGTTGAAAAACCCTTAAACTGCTTGTATCTGAATAATGCTGGATTTATGATGCATATAAAACCGTTTCACCCAATGGATTAAAGCGGTCAATCCAAACAATGGTGTATAAAGTTACGGAAATCAGTATTTTATAACCTTTGAACCCTAAACCCTCGTATGAAACTACGCCAAAATGGCATAGTTTCTTTCTCGATCAAACTGGCCGCTTTTCAGGCCAGCGGCTAGGCTGAACCTGGAACCGATCAGTTTAGGATTCACTCTGCTCCTTGAACCAACCGGCGACGCTGCGTGAGATATCGATGCGATCTTCCTCACGGCTGAACATGTGATCCGCTTCGGGCACGATTTCCAGATCCACTCTGCCGCTGCTCAGATCACGCACCTTGTAGGCTTCTTCCACCGGGATGATCTCGTCCATGTCGCCGTGAACCACCATTATAGGCTTTTTAAACGTCTTAAGGAGGTTGGTGGGATCGTAGTTGCCGGCATCGGCGAAAAATTTTTCAGTCAGCTTCAGCGACCGTCCGCGGCTGCTGAAAAAAACATCGCCGGTTCGTTGCAAAGAGGCCCGTTGCTCGCGGCTGAGAAAGTCGATCGCGCGGATACCCGTCAAGCGGCTCGCCAGCGTGCAGACGGCCTTGACGCTGTCCGTCTGTGCCGCGGTCAGAAAAGCGACCAGGCCGCCCATGCTGTGACCGGCCAGGCCGATCCATTCCGCCCCGCGGACGGCAATGATATCAACCGCCGTTTGCATCTCGGAAATTTGTTTGCTGTAGGTCGACTCGTCAAAGGTTCCCTGGCTCTGGCCGTTTCCGGAGAAGTCGAATCGCAGGGCGACAAACCCTTCCCGGCTCAATTCTCCGGCCAGTTGCCTCAGGATTCCCGTGTGCCGTGAGCAGGTGAAGCAATGGCCCAACACGACTCCGAAACCGGTGGGTGACTTGGGCAAATGAAGGGTTGCAGCCAGTTTTTCACCGAGATGATTGTTAAAGTGAATCTGCTCTTCCATAATAGGTGTCTCGATCCTTTAGGTGTTCATCGTTGCCCCGATCTATCGGCGCCGGCCCCCGTGTAACACCCGGTCTGCCCGCCAGGGGTCGCCGTGAGGGTAAACCGACGGTCGCCGCCGGAAACAGGCAACCGGCCACTGGGAAACCGGATTTTTATAGATATCGGAGGAGCTCCATGGCTGTCAAGAACGAAAGATAAACATATCGAGTTCTTATGGATACCTTGTTGTGATTCGGTCTTCCGTCTTCGACAAACTTTCACTTCAACCACCCTCACCCGAGATGCCACTAGTGTCGTGTCATTTTTGAAGTATCCCGACTGCCTTGAGCGACGCATAAGGTTCCTGGTTCAACATTCAGCGCCGCCTCTGGCTGCCGCCTCCAGTTTGATCGAAGAGGAAACTTTTTAGTTTCGGTGAAAAATTCCAAATCGCAAATAACAAATAACAAACAAATCACAATGACCAAAATTCGAAATTCCAAACTATTGGTTTTTGATCGTATTTGAGATTTGGATATTGTCATTTGGATTTTATTTGTATTTTGGTGCTTGTATTTTGGTATTTGGTATTATTTTAGGCGGCTGGGCAAGCCCTGAAATCTGATACCAAAACCAACACTGTCGATGGTCATTGTTATGTTCCCAGGCGTGTAATATCAAGCAGCGGGCGACATTGGATAAGACAATTTATGTGTGACAATACACTATCAACGCCTCTTGAATCATCAATCGTGACAGAAGTGACGGCATGGAGCCAATAAATGTTTGACATGACCCGTCACATTTTTTATCGACTCTTTCAACGTATGGAAAAAAATCACACCTTGAAATGTTTCAGGAGCAGGCGCTATGGCCTCAGGCTCGAAAAAGGCGATCTACGCCGCGCTGGTCGGCAACTCCCTGGTGGCGGCTACAAAATTTATTGCCGCAACGGTTACCGGCAGTTCCGCCATGCTGTCGGAGGGAATCCATTCCCTGGTGGATACCGGAAACCAAGTCTTGTTGTTGTGGGGTGACCGCCAGTCCAGAAAAACGGCCGACGAAGAGTTCCCCTTCGGCCACGGCCGGGAAATCTACTTCTGGAGTTTTATCGTCGCCATTCTGATATTTGCCCTGGGGGCCGGTTTCTCGATCTACGAGGGGATCCACCACCTGCTGCACCCCCAGCCCGTGAAAAACCCGATTGTCAACTATGTCGTTCTCGGACTGGCAATTGTTTTCGAAGGCGGCTCCTTGTGGGTCGCGATCCGAGTGTTCAACCACGTCAAGGGCAGCCGGGGATATTTCGCGGCCGTGCATTATGGTAAAGACCCGTTTCTTTTTGTGGTCCTGTTTGAGGATGCGGCCGCAATGGCAGGCCTGCTGATTGCATTAGGCGGGATTGCGCTGGGCCAAATAACCGGAAATCCGGTCTTCGACGGAATTGCCTCGGTCCTGATCGGCGTCATTCTCGGTGGTACCGCCATCTGGCTGGCTTATGAAACCAAGAGCCTGCTGATAGGCGAAAGCGCAGATCCTGAAATCGTGCGGGCCATACGCGAATATTGCCTGGAGCTGCCCCCTGTCAAGGTGGTGAACGAGGTCTTGACCATGCACATGGGCCCTGAGTTCATCCTGGTGAACGTCAGTGTGGACATGGCCGACAAGGCCACTGCCGGTGAAATTGAAAAATCAATCGCCGTGTTCGATCAACGGATCAAAGCGGCGTTTCCGGCTATCAAGCGGGTATTTGTGGAGGCGGAGGCGCGGGGCCGCAGATCCTAATGTGTGTCCGCCCATCAGTGCCCATCCACAGTTTCATTAAGGGCACTGATTAGTTTCCGATCCAGAAAT
>JBATHN010000619.1:0-1682 GCA_049666885.1 Desulfobacterales bacterium | reverse complement strand
CCTTGAAGCTGAATCACACCTCATTATTCAATCACGGGCCTGGTCCAGCCTTAGAGACCGTTGGCGGCAAGTTTCAGCCGCCGTTTGCAACCGTTTATCCGGGCGGAGGCGCCCACCTTTATTAAGTTTCGCCGGTTGCGCCCGTTACGCCCCTAAGTCCCGCCTGTGCGGGATTGAAGGATGTGGTCGTATTTTTATCCATGGCCCTTCGGACTGCCACGGAGCCACCTCTGGTAAAGCGTTCTGAGTATCGAGTTTCGAGTTTCAAGTTTCGTACTCAAAATCCGACGCCGCGACCATTCCGGAGGATCGGCAAGCAACCTCGCCGCTTCGCCTTTCTCACCCTTCCTCTCGCCCTCAGAGGAGCGCAGCGTCGATCACATCGAACATCTGCTCTTGCCGCAAATCCTCCAAAACCGATGCCTTGTTCGGGCACGCGGTCGCACAGCTTCCGCACCCCTGACACATGAGCGGGTTCACGATCACCTTCTGCTGATCGACATCCAGCATGCGGGCGCCGTAGGGACAGGCCTCGATGCACCGCTCGCAAAGGCAGCAGAGACTGTGATGAACCCGTGCCAGAACTTTGCCGGCCGGAAGGTTCTTGCGGCTTAAAAGTCGCAGAGAGCGCTGGGCCGCGGCTTCGGCGGTGGCGATCGATTCGGCGATCGAGCGCGGCGAGTGCGCCAGACCGCAGGCGAAGACACCCTCTTTGAGCGCATCGACCGGTCGCCACTTCGACTCAACTTCCTGGAAAAACCCATCCATGTCGCAGTCAATTCCATAGGCGGCGGCAAGATCCGCCGGAAGATTCGGAACAACGCCGGTAGCCAAAACCAGCAGATCGGTGCTGATCTCGATGGTCTGGCCGATGATCGGTTCGAAGACGTTCACTGTTACAGCGCCCTGGTTCACCTCGACCCGCGGTTTGTTTTCCAGACTGTACTGGATGAAACCGATGTCATTTTTACGCGCCCGGGTGTAGTAGGTTTCCGTAAAACCATAGGTCATCATGTCACGATACAGGACATACACGGCGATGTTTGGATTCTGATCCTTCATCTGCAGGGCATGTTTGAGAGCAGACGCGCAACACACCCGACTGCAGTAATTTCGTGGTTCTTCGCGCGAATCGACACACTGTATCATGACCACGGTGTCGAGGACCTGCGGGTCGATGGAACGATCGGCCAGCTTCTGCTCCAGCTCCTTCTGGGTGATGATGGCCGGGCTGGTACCGAAACCGTAGGATGTCGTGCGGGCCTCGTCGCCGCCGGTGGCCAGAATCGTGACGCCGTGTTCGAGCGTCTCTACCGCACCCCCAGAGTTTTCAATCGTCGTGTAAAACTGTCCCACATTCCCATAGGCGGCCAAAACCCGGCTGCCGGTGCGCACCGTAACCATGGGATGTTTTTCGACCTTCTGTCCGGTTTCTACCAGCAAGTCTTGGATCGGCTGCCCTTCTATCGTCTGTTTGAGCCAGTTCAGGTTGCCGCCGAGCCGGTCGGCCTTCTCGACGATCTCCACCGGGAAACCGTGATCGGCAATCGCCAGAGCCGCCGTCATGCCGGCAATCCCGCCCCCCACCACCAGTGCGCGCTGCTGAATCGGCACCGAAACCGTCGGTGCCGGATCGACGCGCTTCAAACGGGCCAGCCCCATTTCCAGCACGGAACGCAGCC
>JBATHN010000618.1:0-8716 GCA_049666885.1 Desulfobacterales bacterium | reverse complement strand
GCAGTGGGTTGTGAAATGCCAAGCCTTTTGGAAAGCGCCAAGGTGCTGATGCCAAGTTACCGTGCTGCCCAGTAGCATAGCACGCTGCGGGCTTCAACCGTATTCGGGTATATATTCCGTATTTTGCCAATCATGGCGGCATCTGTCCATCAAAGCACAGTGCCCAGCACAGCTGAATCTTTATAGTCCGTCACAAGCTTGGCACGCAATGGGTTTAGGTGAATGTAACGTACCAACTCCATTGAATAAGGATCCTCTTGGCAAAGAATCGACTTGTATCGATTCTGGAAAAGATGGCCATGACGCCGATTGAATTGAACCAATAGACATTATTCCATACTTCGAATCAAATGGCGGGTGACCTGCTCGGCTGACCGACCCGGCGAATTGACCAGAACGACGAAGCGACGCAGGCTGCCGTCGGGGCGTTCGATATACCCAGCCCGGGTGCTGATGCCGCGGAGCGTACCGGTTTTATAGAACTGTCGGCCCTCGCTGCGCATGAGCGTGTGGTAGGGAGCGAAGGCATCGAGCACTTTTTGCATATCGCGGGCCGTGATGCGGTTGTCGCGCGATATGCCGGACCCCTCGCTGATGTGGATGTCGTCCAGTTGCAGTATGTTGCGGGCGTAATCGCGGGCTGCCTGTACCCCTTTTTCAAGCGTCCCGGGTGGACCGTAGCGCCGGACACCGGCCGCAATCAGGATTTGATTGGTTGTATAGTTATTGGAAAAGGTCAGCAGCCGGGCGATGGTGTCGCTGAGCGTCAGAGGCGACTGGTGACGGTAAATCAGTTGGTCGTGGTCGGGCCGGACGGTTCCGATCGCGACCTTGCCTGTGACCGTTACACCGACTTGGCGCAGGAAATGGTCAAACAGATACCCGCTATAGAGCGTGATCTCGTTTTCGTTGTGGGACAAAACGATCCGGCCCTCGTTCAGGTTCGAAGACCTGACTCGGCCGAGGACCATCGGCAGCAAAGGCGTCTGGGGTTCGGCGCTGATGTAAGTGCCGTTTTCTTTTTTGAAGAACACGGTGTTGAAGTTGACGCACAAGGCGCCGTTGGGGGCGTCGTAAGGTTCGGAAGAAGAAGAGATGCCGGGGATCTCCAGAGGCTGAGCGAAGTAAGAGGCGTCCAAGATGATGTCGTTGACGCGCGGCAGCTTGGGTTCCAGGTTGCGGGCGATTTCTCCCAAAACCTCGGAAACGAGCCCCGGGTCGCCATAGCCCTTGATGGTCAGATTGTCATCGTCGTCGCGGTAGAATTCGGTCACGAAGCGGTAGTCGGGCCCGAGAGTATGGAGTGCGACCAGAGCAGTGAAGATTTTAAGGGTCGATGCCGGTATCAACGGCCGGGTTTCGTTTTTGGAAATCAAAACCCGGCCGTCTGAATCGGTGACCAGGATCGCATCCTGCCGCCCGATCATTTTTTTGACGGTTTCCAGTCTACTGCCGGCCGTGCCGTGCGGCACCGGCGGTCCGATGAGCAGCAACACGACCGCCGTGCATATAATGGTTTTCTGCATCTCTCCCCTCAAAAATCTTTTCGTTACACCGAACTTTCTCATCGATTCGACCTCTAGACCGACTGCCAGATGTGATCGAACTTATGGCGGCTCAACCGCAGGTATTCCCGGTCGGGTGTGAACACCTCGAACGTCACGGTGCCGTCATACCCGGTCTTCTTCAAGGCGGTCAATATCTTGGTAAATTGAATAGTGCCTGAACCGATCGGCAGGTGATTGTCCTCCTTACCGAAGTTGTCGCTCACGTGGATGTGGCCGATCCGATCGGCAAACGCCTCGATAAACCGCATGATGCGCTTGCCGCGCGGGCTGCCGATGTTGGCGTGACCCATGTCCAAGGTCAGTTTCAGGGCCGGAAATCGGCTGAAGATGTCCCTGAAGTCGTCGACCTCGACGCCGAACCGGCAGCGGGGAAACATATTCTCTATACAAAGACTTACCCCCAGCTCGGCGGCCTTCGAAGCGATGGCCGCCAGACTCTCGTAAGCATGTTGCCGGGCCAGTTCGGGCACGAAAGCCCCCATGCCGGAGATGGCGGCCGGGTGGGCCACGACTTTTTCAACCGCGAGTGCGGCTGCGGTATCCAGTGCCTCCAGCACTTCCGCGAGTGAGGCCTGCCGGATGTTGTCGGTCAGATCCGCGAGCGATACAAAGGTCGGCAGGTGGCAGACCAGCTGCATTTTGTGACGGTCGAGGGCTGCCAGTAGTTCGGCTTTTTGATCACGGACAGCGGCGTAATGCGCGGCCGGGGGATCCATGGCCAGCTCCAGGAAATCGAAACCCAGGAGCGCCAGAGACTCCAGCTCTTCCAACACCGGGTTGACCGGGAAATTCATTGCGCCATAAAGCATGCATCGTCGTCCTTTTTGGGGATGCGGTACACTTTTTCAGTCACCGAAGGAAATACCCAGGTCCCGGGCGGTCAAAATGGTGTCGCAGTCGAGGGGAACGGTCTTCATGCGCTGCGTGCCCTGATCCAGCGGCACGTAATTGACCGTCGGCGGATCGAGGACGACCATGATGCCGGACTGGCCGTGATCGAGAGCGCGGACACTTGCGGCGCCGAAACGCAGGGACAGGAGGCGATCGAAGGATGTGGGGGTCCCGCCGCGCAGCAGGTGCCCGAGTACGACCGTGCGGGCCTCTTTGCCGGTCAAGGATGCAAGTTCGGAGCATACGAATTGGCCGATACCGCCCAGCCTTTCGGCCTGGCCGGCGGTCTTGCCGGCCGCCACTGTGTGTTTCCCGCCCTTCGGCCGGGCTCCTTCGGCCACCACGATAATTGAGAATCGATGGCCGCTGCGCTCGCGCTCCATGACTTTTTCGGCGACCTTGTGGATGTCAAACGGAATTTCGGGAATGAGAACGGCATCGGCCGTGGCCGATACGCCTGAATTCAGGGCAATCCAGCCGGCGTAACGCCCCATGACCTCGACGACAAAGATCCGGCGGTGTGCCTCGGCCGTCGAGTGAAGGCGATCGATGCATTCGGTGGCGAAATGGACGGCCGTATCGAAGCCGAACGTAATGACGGTTTTATCGAGGTCGTTGTCGATCGTCTTGGGCACGCCGACCACGCGCAATCCCTTATGAAACAGGGCGGCGGCGATGGCCAGCGACCCGTCGCCGCCGATGGCGATCAGGGCATCCAACCGGTTGTGACGGAAAGCGGCGATCAACTCATCGGTCCGGTCTGTTTCCACAATCTGTCCATCGGCCGCGATTGTGGGGAAACACATCGGATTGCCCCGGTTGGTCGTTCCCAGAATCGTTCCGCCCAGATGCGTGATTCCGCGCACCGAATCACGATTCAGCGGCAGGAGGCCCCCTTGCGGGAACTGCTCCGGCAGCATCAGGCCGTTGTAACCGTCACGAATGCCAAAACAATGCCAGCCGCGGTTGACGGCTGAGAGCACGATCGCCCGGATGACGGCATTGAGCCCGGGAGCATCTCCTCCGCCGGTCGATATGGCAATGCGTTTGATCGACACCTGGGTCTCCTTTGAGAGAAGAGCGGACGTCTGGTCGCCGTTATGGTGGTATCAAACGCCTGGGTCGATCTTTTCCCTGAGTTTACCAGAACACTTGAACGTGACCACCCGTCGCGGCCTCAACATCATGGCATCACCGGTGGCGGGATTACGACCCCTCCGTTCAGTTTTCTCCTTGACGCAAAATTTTCCGAATCCACTGACCAGAACATCCTCGCCGGATGCCAGGGTACGTTTCACGATCTCCAGCAGCATCTCAACGGTATCGGTGGCTTGTTTCTTAGAAAAACCGTTGCCTTCGGCTACCGCCTCGATTATTTCGGCCTTTGTCAATGCCATGGTAGTCAATCTCCCGTGCGAAGTTCAAAAGTATTTTAAATTTATATCAAGAATTTAAATCGGTTACAAGCATTAATATCATAACATATTGAGTTAATTGTTTTAATAACAAGGTATAAAAACCACTATATCTTACTAATATTCTTGACAAAATAACTCAGGGTTGTAAACTGAGCCATCCGAAAATGGTTGATCCGTTTGTTTTTTAAATAATTCCAGAACCCTATCCAAAGCACCCTGTAAGGGAATTTCGTGGCTCAACTACAATCCGACGACTTTAAGGAAAAACGGACGGTGATAAGAACCCCGGCCTTCAGCACGTACACCGCGGAGGTCAAATTGAGGGCGGTGCCGATCCATCAGCTAAAACTGCGCGACACCTCTCGCCACGGGGCGTGCCTGTTGATCAAAAAGGACTCCGCCATCATCAAGCACCTGGCGATTGATCAGACGCTGAACATCCTTTTCCATTCGGCGGAAAGATCGAATCCCACCGGCGAGTTCAAAATTATGGTCAAGCACATCACGGAAGGAAAGCCGGGGCGGTTTGACGGTCACTATCTTGTCGGCGTCAAGATCATCGGGCGGATTACCCGCACTTGATACAAAGGGCTCACTTAGAAAAACGTGTAAGCATTCACAGGGCACCGCATCTGCTTTGTTGTCGGGCACTTGAAGTACAAAAGTACGTCTGCGCACCCGATGCCTTGCATCTGCGGCACCCTGTAAACGCTTACAACTAGTTGGACCCCGTGCCCAAAATCGCAACCTCATTTTTTCGTGAGCCTTGAGTCCAACCGTTCGATACCTACGATTTTCGGTTATTCGAAAATTGAAACCTCTCGCCACCTTTTTGAGAGGTGAACGTATCGAGATTCCACTCCAGACCCTCAACCGGCGACTCGTTTCTCAGGCGGCACATGCGAGAATGACAGACCGGGCAATCGTCTTCAATACAGGCGTCCATGTGAATCAACGCGCTGGCCCGACCCCCGAAGTGCTCGATGACAAGGGCTTCCACGGCTTTGGCTTCGTTGTGGGCCGCCTCCAGGGAGCAGTCCCGCGGCAACACGAGATGCATGTCGATGTGCGTGTGATCACCCGATTTCCAGGCTCTCAACTGGTGGATATCGATCCAGTTTTTGCGCCGATTCCTGATGAGCAGTTCTGAAAGACCTTTTAATACCGCAGGATCGGCGGCATCCATCAGCCCATGAAACGCCTGACGCACGAGTGCAAACCCGGTCATCAGGATGTTCAACCCAACCAGGCAGGCAACCAAACCGTCCAACCGCAGCCACCCTGTCAGCTTGACCAGGAACAATCCCACCACGACACCCAATGAGGTGTAAACGTCCGTTAGCACGTGCCTCCCATCGGCAACGAGGGTGATGGAATCAGTCCGCCTGCCGACCCGCACCAGACTGAAGCCCAACATAAGGTTGACGACGCTCGTGCCCACCAGGATCAACAGACCGGCATCCAGATGAGGCAACGGCTGAGGGGCGAGAAGGCGGGGGATGCCGGTTTTGAAAATTCCGAAGGCGGCAACGATGATCAGGGCACCTTCGAATCCAGCCGAAAAAAATTCGATTTTGCCGTGACCGTAGGGGTGACTCTCATCTGGCGGCATGGCGGCCATGATGATGCTTCCGATCGCAAAGGCACTGGCGACGACGTTGATGATCGATTCGAGCGCGTCCGACAGGATGGCCGATGACCGGGTGAGGCGGTAAGCGTAGAACTTAACCGCCATCAACAAACATCCCGTCAGAAAAGACAGACAGATAAAGGCCAGACGACGACGCTGGTCTTTTGGGGTTGAGGCTTGAGCTCGCAGAAAATTATACATTTCTGGGTCGGAAACTGATGAGTGCTTTTAATGAAACCGTGGATGGGCAGTCGCTAAACTTATGACAAATCGACGACATGAAAACAAGCGGAAAGTATACCCTTAATTTCGTTTGTGTAAACCCCCAGCTCTGCCGAGGGTTTACCTAAACGAAATTACCATTTTATTTTTTTGCGAACCATTAGAGCCTGGCGGCGGCGAGTTTCAGCCGCAATTCGAAACCCGTTATCCGGGTGGAAGCGCGCATACGGTTGTGTCGGTGGAGCCCGTTGAGCCGGTTATGTCAGGCTATGGATGTGACCTAAATTCTATTTTCGCGTTAATTGAGGTGTCAGGGAACGGCCGGTGGGTTCAGGTTATAGATGAAATAGGCTGCCAGCAGTTTTTTGTACTCCTGCAGAACCCTGGCGACATACGCCGTGTCCGTCCACCAGGGCTGTCCTGTTCTCCTCTCGGAATCCACCGGATGATAATAAAATTCGAGCCGGCCGGGCTGGCGGAATTGCTCGAATGCAATCTTGGCCCGTCGCATGTGGAAAGCCGAACTGACGATAATGGCCGATGTGAGATCCAGATCGCGCATGATGCGCACGGTCTTGATGGCTTCCACGTAAGTGCCGCCGAAGCGGTCGATCAGCGGTTCGTCTATTTCGGCGGACCTTCCGATGAGGACCTTGTCTTCCGGCAAGGCCTCATGCAAGCCGTAGTACTGGACGGCCCAGGGCCAATCAATGGCAGAGTGGCGCAGCGGCAGAATGAGGTAACGCCCCTTGCCCTGACGGATCAATGCGGACCCCTCTTCGATGCGCCCTTTGTCTTCTTTGGCCGAACCGGCCAATACGACGACGGCATCGGCCCATAGGTTTCGGGAGTCACTCTCGATGCGCAGAAATTTTTCTCCTGCCAGAAAGAAAATGAAAACGAGAAGACCCGCGAAAAGAAAGACGGCAATGAAGATTTTCCGATGTGATTTTTTTATGTGCATCCCGAAGTCGTGTGGCGGTTGGCCCGCTGTTGGATCGGTTTCAGCCGGTTCTCAGTTAACCGGACGTGATTCAAGGTTGATGGATGAACCCAAAGACCTAAAGAACTGAAACGGCCGTATTGGTTATCTTATTTTAAATCACAAGTGCACAGATCCGCAAGAAATTTCACTTTTGAGATATAGATAGTGTAATTTTACACGAAAATAGAATCAGACCCGCAAATAGAAACTTGAAACGTGAAACTCAAAACCCGGAACCAGTGGTGGCTTCAGGGCCATGAGCGTATAATGAATCTACCTGCAGCAAGCTGCAGGGTATCAAAGCTGTTTGATTTTATCCCCTCACCCTAACCCTCTCCCCAGGGAGAGGGAAAATTTGGTGACCCTGTAGCCTTCCCAGGGAGAGGGAATCTGTGGTGACCCTGTAGCGAGCTAAAGGGAATTATCAAGTTAAAATCGATGCTATACTTTAACTGACCTAAGCGAAATAACTGACTTGACTTATAAAACCGCTCTATATGACCTAACCGACTAAACTATCAAAACCGCTAAGGTAACGGCTGAAAGATGTCAGTGTTGATGTCATCCGTGTTGACCTCGCCCCGCGAGTGTTGGTATGACATCCCGCAAAACCGTTGACGAGTGTCGTGTCATCTTTGAAGTGACTCGATAGCCTTGATGACGCAATTGAACCCACATAAGCTTCCCGGTTCAACGTTCAACGTTGAGGGATAAAAGCACTATGAGGTTTCAGCTGTCAGGTGTCGGGGGTCAGGGGTTCAAAGGTACAGGGTTTAGCATTTCCCCGTCCTTCGTTCGACGTTGAATGTTGAATGTTGAACGTTTGGGTTATCGAGTTCAGGGTTCAGCCCTGCCGTTCGACGGCGGGGCGCCCAGTTTGATCGAGAGAGAAACCGTGCCATTTTGGCGTAGTTTCATACGAGAGGTTCAATGAGAAAATTCACTCCGACAACCCGGAACGGGGAACGGTGAACGTTTGAACCTAAATTAATCACAATGACCGAATTTTGAAATTCCAACCTATTGGTTTTTGATCTTAGGGCGCGCTCAAAAATAACTTACCATTTTAGACGCCGATGCATTCTGTCTGGTTGCCGGTGCAACATTTCAGAATATCCAGATATTCCTGTGATTTTACGCCTTGTCGGGCGGGCGTCTCAACGCCCAAAATCACCAACTTATTTTTTCGCGAATCCCTAGTTGAGATTTGGATATTGTCGTTTGGAATTTATTTGTATTTTGGTGCTTGTATTTTGGTATTTGGCATTATCCTGCTTGAGATCGACGGTTTGCACAGCCGGCCCGCCAGAAACCGGGAATCACCCAACACCAACCCGAATGAGAGGTGAAGCGAAATGAACATTCAGACCCATCAAAAGATCGTCCACCGGCTCTGCGGCCGTCCGCTCAGCACCGGAACCGATGCCAGCCGGGTCGAGATGGAAACCTCCGACGAGATGATCGTGGACGATCTCGGTTTAGTGCACGGGGGGTTCATCTTCGGCCTGGCCGATCATGCGGCCATGATCGCCGTCAACCATCCCAACGTTGTGCTCGGAGCGGCCGAGGTCAAATTTTTCAAACCGGTCAAAGCCGGAGAAAAGGTGATTGCCGAGGCTCGTGTGGCAGAAAGTTCGGGCAAGAAAAAAATCGTGCCGGTCACCGTAAAGAAAGGCGAAGAAACGGTTTTTGCGGGAACTTTTACCTGTTTCGTGCTAGACCAACACGTCCTGACATGAAGGCGGGACTTGCCCTGCCATAGCGGTAAGATCGACACGGCATTTGTTGTCGAACGGGAGACATGCATGTCCGAACTGAGGATCTTTACCGGCAATCGACTCGAGATTCTCGCCGACCGACTGGCGGAGGTCGTAAGCCGTCCACAGGCAACGACGCTTGAACCCGAGACCGTTATCGTTCAGAGCCGGGGCATGGAACGCTGGGTGTCGATGGCACTTGCGCGGCGCAACGGCATCTGTGCCAACATGGCGTTTCCTTTCCC
>JBATHN010000617.1:0-2913 GCA_049666885.1 Desulfobacterales bacterium | reverse complement strand
AGTACATTGCGTCGAGCTTGGCGTAGGCGCCGTTTTCCATCTTCATGATGCCGGCGGGGTTGTACACGGCAATGTCGGGATAGTCCGTTGCCGCACTGCGGTTGAGCGTGCGAATGTAGTCCGCGCTCTGGTTGTTCTTGTTGATGATGCCGCCGGCGTAAAGAGGAGATGCCGCCAGCGCTAAAATCCCCAAACCACACAGAATTGCGAACCCTTTTCTCATGTTTCCTCCCTCTTGTTGGTGATCAACACAAATTTTGCGTAAAAATTCTCCCCTCTTGTTCGAGTTAATAACAATTTGAAAAATTTGCTTGGAAATTTAGAAAGCCCCATGGATATGCAGCGTCAATTTTAAAGGATTTCAATAGGTAAAGTCAAACAAAATTTATACAATGTAATTCATTTGGTGAATTCACTTAAAAATATTCCGGCGTTTAGACGATGCTGCTTTTCTTATGCCTGCAAACCGGTTGACAGCAACGATAGGTCCGGGTAGATATGGTCGCCGGTTGACGCGTTTTCTCGTAACATAAAAGCGCCGTTGCGGCTCTTTAAGTTTGTGACAAAAAGAAACCGGGGATCGGTATGATGACCAAGCCTTTTGATTTCTGGCAGGATCATTCGCGACAATTTCTGGAGATGGCTTTCGGACAGGAGCGGCGTGAAAGAGTGCAAAAGCCGGACGGTTACGGCAAGCGGACCGGAGACTGCGGCGACACGGTCGAATTTTTTCTAAATACCGAAAAAGACCGCATTTGCGCGATTTCCTATTTGACCGACGGCTGTCTCAACACCAACGCCTGCGCCAACACGGTGGCGCATCTGGCCGAAGGCAGGAGCATCGAGGCGGCCTGGGAGATCACGTCCGAAGCGGTCATCGCCCATCTCCAAACCTTACCGGCGGAGAGTCATCATTGCGCGGAGCTGGCCGTCGGCTCCTTCTACAAGGCCCTTGCCGATTTGACGGAAAAAGCGCGCCGTCCGTGGAAAAAACTGTACCGCTGATTTCGTCCGAAGGGCGGCGAGGCTGTCGATTATCCTTGACAGGATTCGGCTGGTTGACTATAGCCTTCACCTTGATCCCCTACGCCCCCTCGAGTCTGGAGGGCGAAAGATATTTGACCCCGTTATCCATCTGACTGTTAAAGACATTTTCCGTACCGAGCGCGGCAAGAGATCGGGAACCATTCGACGCATGGGGCTTGAAAAGGTACTAGTAAAGAAACGAAACGCCATCGTCGGCGATTGGTTCGACATGGTGGCCAAGACGTATGCTCCCGACACTGCTCACTTCCTTAAAGGGGTCAAAGACCCTTTTTCCAACCCCGTCGGCGGATACCTCACCAAAGGCCTTGCGGGTCTGTTCGATCAACTTCTGACCGGCATGGACCGCGAGGCGGTTCGCACGTTGCTCGATCCCATCGTCCGCGTACGGGCCGTTCAGAACTTCACGCCTTCCCAGGCCACCGCCTTTGTTCTGGTCATCAAAAAAATCGTCCGAACCCATTTGAAGTCGGAGCTTAAAAAAGGTCGCGTGATGGACGATTTGATCGACTTCGAGGCGCAAGTCGATGCAATGAGTCTGTTTGCGTTCGATATCTACATGGAATGCCGTGAGAAAATCTACGAACTCAAAGCAAACGAGGAAAAGGACAAGATCTACAAAGCCTTCAAGCGGGCGGGCTTGATCAAAGATGAACCGGTGAAAGACCCGGCCCTTTGAAAGGGTAATTTGGCTTGGGTCGTTTTAATCACATAAGCTGCGCGCGCCGGTTCGGCGCCGGGCTGTAAAAGAGGAGCTGGTCGATGAACAAAAGGTACATGATTTCCCTCCTAGCCGTTATCGCATTGTTTCTGCTGGCCTATGTGGGGGTGACGGCGGTTCCGGCCACCAGATGGCTTTTCGGCGTCTGGATACCCTATGCCGCGGTGCTGGTATTTATCGTGTTTTTCATTCGCCGCATTTTGGCATGGGCACGCGTGCCGGTCCCGTTCCGAATTCCCACAACCGGTGGACAGCAAAAATCATTGCCCTGGATCCAGCATGCCAAGTGGGACAACCCCTTTTCCAAGAGCGGCGTGTTCATGCGGATGTTGCTGGAAGTGGCGGCCTTTCGATCCCTTTTCCGCAACACCCGCACGAAACTGCGGGAAGGTCGGGTCTCCTACTCCCTTGAGATCTTTCTGTGGGTCGGGGCGTTGGCTTTTCACTATGCTTTTTTTACAGTGCTCTTCCGCCACCTCAGATTCTTCACCGAGCCGGTGCCACTGCCGGTGCGCGTGTTGGAAAACGTCGACGGATTCTTTCGATTGGAAGTCCTGCTGAATACCGTCCAGATCGGTGTGCCGGGCGTTTATCTTTCAGGGCTGGTTCTGCTGGCTGCCGTCACCTATCTGCTGCTGAGGCGGTTGTTTGTCCCCGGTGTAAAATACATTTCCCTTGCATCGGACTATTTCCCGCTGTTTCTCATCATCGGGATTGCTTTCACCGGGATCCTGATGCGCTACTTCACCAAAATAGACGTCACGGCCGCCAAAGAACTCTCCATGGGTCTGGTCACTTTTCGACCCAATATCCCGCCGACCCTGGACGGCATTTTTTACGTGCACATGCTCTTCGTCAGTGTTCTGCTGGCCTACTTTCCGTTCAGCAAGTTGATGCACCTGGGAGGGGTTTTCATGAGCCCAACCCGGAACATGCGGTCGGACACGCGCGTCAGGCGCCACGTCAACCCGTGGAACTATCCGGTCGAGGTGCATACCTACGATGAGTATGAGGATGAATACAGAGACAAAATGATCGAAGCCGGATTGCCGGTCGAGAAGGAATCGATCGAAACGACAGCGGAAGAACCAGCCGAAGCATCTGATAAAAAGGAGTAATATATGTCCGACATCCCAACTGCAGAAGAA
>JBATHN010000616.1:0-2461 GCA_049666885.1 Desulfobacterales bacterium | reverse complement strand
TCGTCCAATGGGTTCTGCGCTTTGGCATAGCGCCAGCGATGGGCCGCCGCAAAGACCGGCTCCACCGGCCGGCTGCCGACAGCGGAAAAGAAAGATGCCGTAAGATGGTGGACGACTTCCTCGGGATCGAGATCGAAATGGTCGGACGACCAGGCGGAATCGGCATGCAGGACCCAGCATTCACCAGCCCCGCGACCCGGTTTGCTTGAATTTCTGGCGGCCCAAACGATGGCGGAATCGTGTATGAAGGCGCCGTCGAACGGCAGCTCCAGGGGCTGTCTGAAGGCCAGCATGACGGCCCAGCAGGGCGCCATGCGGACGGCGGTCACCCGGTCGACCAGAGGGGTGAGTTTTGCCAGGAGCTCAGCGCTTTGTTCCGGAGGAGCGGAAACGATGAGGGCATCATAGCTTCCCAAAGAATCCCCGTGCTCATCCACCAAAACGACGCCACGACCCTCTTTGCGAACGTGCTGCGCGCGGGTGCGCCAGCGGATGTCGAGGGCGTCCGCCAAATGACGCGTTACCGCACTCATGCCGGGAACCCCTACGAAGCGAAGATGCTCCCCTTTTTCTTTGCGGATATCACCGCCTTGAACGACGCGGATTCGGCCGTCCCAACGGCGGACAATACCGGCCTGTATCCAGCTGTCGACGAATTTTTGGAATCGTTCGTCCCCCACGGTAAAATATTGGGCCCCATGGTCGAAGGTATAAGAATTCATTCTACGGGTGGACATTCTTCCGCCGGGCGCGCGCGCCTTTTCGAACACCTGCACCCGGTGGCCGTGATCAGCCAGCGTGCGGGCGGCAACCAATCCGGACAGGCCCGCTCCAATGACCGCCACGCGGAGCGGCGCCGAGGTTGCCGGCTTGGTTATCCTTGCCGTGTATTTTCTCAAGTCGAGGCGTGCGGCGTGGGACCGGGTCGAACGGGGCCTCAGACTTCCGATGACCGGTTTTTCAGGTTGAAAGGGACGATCGAAAAGCCCCAGGCACCACAGTATGCCACCGTAAGAATTGGGATCGCTGCCATCCAGCGCATATCGATGGTTCAAATCGATCATCATCTGCAGCGCCTCCTCCGGTGAGCGGGTCCATTGCAGGATGGCCTTTCCCCAGGTCATGCGCAGGTTGTTGTGCAGTTCTCCGTGGATCAGCAGAGATTTCTGAGCGGCGTCCCAGAGGGGGTCTCCGGTGGTGGCCCTGGCCATCCGCTCCCAGGTGAAAACGGATTGACGCAAATCCTGGCGGTGGTCTGCGAGGGTCTTGGCCGCCCAGGCCGGTAACGCGTCGAAGGTACCGGGATGGCGATGGTAAAAGCAGAAATTGTGAGCCAGTTCTCTCCAAATCAGCAGCTCATCCAGGAATTTTTCGGCGCCCTCGGCGTTTGTTGAAGCGGTTTCCCTGGCGATTCGAAAAGGCGACACCTGTCCGTAATGCAGGTAGGCGGACATGCGGCTGACACCCGAAGGAAACACGACGGCCGCATCGTTGCGTGTTTTGGCATAATGTTGCAGTCCGTGCCGTTTGAACTCTTCCCAGCGTTGGTATCCGGCCGTCGCTCCGCCCCGCGTGTGCGGAACCGGTCCAATGGTGTGATCGATGCGGCAGCTCGCACAGAGTTCCGCGATGTCGGCCGATACCAGGTCGACAGGATCGAACCCGAGTCGGCCTTGGAATCCTTGAACGTCGGTTTCCAGATCTTCATAACGAAGCGTGCTTCTCTTTTCAAATTCGCCCCACGTGTCCTTTCGAAACAGATACGCCCGCGCGTAGGATTTTTTCAAGACCTGCATCGGCAGAATGCAAGCCGTGTCCACGGCCCAGAAAGCGGCGGGGGAAGACGCGGCAAGACGCCTGCCCCAGGCCGTAAAAGGGGGCGCGGGGAAATCTTCGGTCAGGACGAGTGCCGCCCTGGCCGTCAACTCTATAAGCGGCGTAGGGCCGCCTGGATCCCGGGCCAGGTAAAAGTGATACGTGATACCCCGAAGCGCCAGTTCCTGCTGGACATCCCGGGCACCCTCCATGATAAACGTGTGGTGTCGATCGGAGTTGTAGGGGTGCCGGCCACCCAACCCCTGGTAAACCAACACCGGCAATCCCAATCGCCCGGCGACGAAGACCGCGGTGTCCAGGGCGGGATTCTGGTGTCCCCTGACCGCATGATGCATCCAGTACAGTACGAATTCGCCGTCTTCCTTGAAGACAAGACCGTTCAGGCCCCTCGTCCGCTCGGCAAGATGATCGGGAAGGGCTTTTGTGATCGACATCGGGCTGTCGTTCATTCCGGTTATTTCCTTAATTAGTGTCCATCCGCGATCTTTTTAGGCACTGTTGAGTGTCCAATTCATAAATGAGGATTTTTTTCGCTGGGCAAGGCCGCACAAGGGTTTGCGGCGAGGCGTACTTTATGTACGCCGCAGCCGGAAACCCGCGGAGAACGCAGTCCAGCGGGAAAAAG
>JBATHN010000615.1:0-3648 GCA_049666885.1 Desulfobacterales bacterium | reverse complement strand
AAAAATAACTGACCATTTTAGACGCCGATGCATGCGGTCCGGCTGTCGGTGTGACATTTCGGAATATTAAGATATGCTGAGTTTTCGCGCCTTGCCGGCCGGGCGCCTTAACGTCCATGACAACTTTTTTTTCGCGAACCCTGAGCTACGAAATATCACAAGGGCAACGGAATCGTAAACAAGCATTGCGGAGGGAGGGGGGTGAACCTGCTGTCGACAGCATCGGGAAAAGTTTGTGACGACGACTCGACCACGATGATCTTGGGGTATCGTCTGCCGAAGTGAAATCCGTCAACTCGTCGGAATCGAGACCGTATAAAACCGTCACGTGATTATTACGATGCCGGCGATTTCCCGCAGCTTTTCCCTGACCCGGTCGAGAATGATTTTGGCGGGGTCACAGGTGGAATTATCTTCAGGATGGGTGCTGTAGCAAGAACGGAGCAGCTCTTCGTTGCCGAGCCAAAGGTCGAAATCGTCCAGTATGAATTTTGAGACCTTCTCGTAGAATCGGTGGAATTGTTTGTCAGTCATTCTTGAGAGAATTTCCTGATGGCCGCCGGGCAGGTCCGAAATAACCTTTTCAGCCGCATCGTCCAGGGTTTTCGGCATCCGGTACCGCTGTTTTCTGACAAACATAATGGTATGTGAGCCTCTTAAAACGACGTTTTTGCGTTTTTTATCGGTTCGAAAAAAGCAAATTATATGCCATGTGAATCGAGGAAAAACGGCATTATTCCAGAATCGCCGTCGGTGAAGACTTTGAGCAATAGGAGCACTGTTTCGGCCTTTCCCGCAGCGCATTTTTTTGGCTGGAAAGACCTTTTTTCTGACTAAAATTTGACACTTTTATCTCATTCTGACGGATATCCGACAGATGACGCCGGCGCTGCATTGACGTTTGGTCACGATGTGCTTACCATGCCGGCACAATCGACATTTAATTAGAGGCAGATCCGTATTTTTCGTACGCGTCAGAATCGCTTGGTTTTGTGTCTCCAGAAAGACCGCCGCTGCCGTTAGAAGGAAATTCAATACAATGGAAAACAAAAAACTCCCCCGCATCACGATCCTCGGAAAGCGCATCATCCTGTCCTTGCTCGCATTCATGCTCATCTGGCCCCTGACGGTCGGCGTATACACCCTGATTTACAAAGGCTACACACTTATCGATCGCACGACCTTTCCGAGCTTAGATACCAAACTGAAGGAGACGCTCGACAAAACGCCGCCCGATGCGCCGGAACCTAAAAAAGGTGTAGCGCTTTCCATGGCTCTGCGAAACCGGTTGAATCAGGAGATGACTTCGGCATTCGGCTGGTCGGTCAATGACTTGTGGATTTCTCCGACGCGCTGGCTTGACAACCGCGCCAATCGGCAGAAAGGGACGATTTTTGCACTTCGAATGCTCTTGGGTTTTTCCGCCACCCACCTTTCCAAGCTCGGCGCCGTCGATGCCGAAAATCCCCTGCTCAAGGAGGCCAGGGAAAAACGATTTGCCTTCAGCGAGGACAGTTGGTGGTTTCCGTCTACCGAGAGTGAGTATCGTAAAGGCATCGCGCTCATGCAGCAGTACGAGGCCGACCTTCTCGCCAACAAAGCTGTTTTCAATATGCGCTCTGACGACCGCTACGATCTTTTGAGTTTCATTACCGGCAAACAGTTCCTCGATCAGCCCCTCGGGCTTTTGGTTCAGAGCAACAGCGAAGTGCCGTACTCCGAACTCGATGACAGAATTTATTACACCCAGGGGGTTGTGTTAGTTCTGCGCGACGTCCTGACTGCACTCTTCCAACTCTACCCGGAAATCAGCGAAAAAGGTGGGGCCGAAAACATACGGATTGCAATGAGAGGAATCAATCAAATTTGCACCTTCGATCCACTGGTTGTGCTAAGGGGAGACCATGACTCCGTCATGGCCGATCATCGTGGGAAGATGGCAAGGTACCTGATCGAAGTGCGGGAACGGCTCAACGATGTGGCCCAGTCGATCAATCGTTGACAGAGGGGAGCGACGGCCCGCCATGAAAACCGGTGTATTCTCCCACTGATGGATCCGGTCGGGTAGCCATACAGTATCTACCTTGCATTTCTAGCGTGTCTCTGGTGAAATGAGCTTCATGGCAGACTTCAGCTGCCTGAACTCGTCCGGCGTCAACGGTTGCCAAGGTTCGGTCGGCATGAACTTAAGGGATGATTTCACCGACGGTGAAAACACCTTGCCGGCCTGAATTTCGGGTGACTGCATCAGGAACCCGAAATCTTCCCCCGCGTTCAGAAGGATGTCCAGCTCGTCGCTCTCTTCCATCAATTCAACCATCAGCAAATTCTGCACCAGACTGCCGCCCTTGAGCCAGCGTTTCCCCGTCCGCCCGGTAAATATTTCGATATAGGGGCTGTGAAGTTCCACCGCCGCATTTCCGGCAGTCATCAGAAAGGCTTCGGGCACACTATAGCGACCATCTTCGAATGGTATCCAGTCCGTCACTGTTTTAATCTCCAACGGTTCGTTTCCTGCACGATCTTCCTCCACTTTCAGAACGACGGGAACCGTGTCGTTGCATCGCCCGGCAACCCCCGATCCGAAAACGCTTATATAATCTTAAAATAAATACTAATGCGTTAAAAGGCCCTGTACAAGTCCTGCTTGTCAAAGAGGTATTTATGGCTATAATAATGTGGAACCGTATTCTACAAAATCAAACGGATCTCAAATTACACGGTTTTAAGACAAACAAGCACAATCTGAAAGGAATTATAGATCTATGACAGAGCTCAACGATGCCCAGCTGTTGACCGTCGTTCAAAACGTGGTTGAAAAATACGGCTGTAAAGTCGCAGATTTCGATTTTGATAAGAAGATCATCAACCTCGAGGGTCCTGAGGATGCCAAGGCCGATTGCGCTCGTGCCATCGCTGAAATTTTAGGTTAAAGAACAAGAAAGCGTCAATTCTCAAACATATTTAACCGATAACCTTTTACTGGCAGCTGTCAAAAGGAGGCGGCTATGAGCCGGACGGTTTCGCGTATTTCAAAAGAGCAACTGGCGAAAATGCTCGAAGATGAGCGGTTGACGGTGATCGATCTTCGTTTGAACTGGGAAACGAGCAGGTTGAAGATTAAAAATGCCGTGCATGAAGATCCTCGTACAGATGCCTGGTCGGTGAACTACGACCTGGATCAGGCCATCGTGCTCTACTGTTCCACGCCGGAGGAGAAGACCAGTCTCGATGTGGCTCGGAGCCTTCTTGAAAAAGGGTTTACAAACGTACGCGTTTTGAATGGCGGGTGGCTTGTCTGGGAGGCCGCAAACTTGCCTGTAAAGAGAAAAACAAAGGAGCCGCTGCCTGGAAAATTAATCAAAGGCGTTATCTCTGATTGACGCCGAAATTGCGGAAATGGGCCATTTATGGATGGAAACTATCTGCCGCAGCATGGCAAAATAAACATGCGGGCTGTCGACGCATGTTGCCGGCTCAGCCGTCGGCTCAGGTACAGTCACCATCACTGCATTGGCTCTGAGGTCGGCCGAAAGACGTCCTTTGCTTCAAATAGGCGATCATTGCCTGGTGGGCGGCTTCTTTCAAGACGGGATCCTGAATGCCGAGCAGCCAGGATCTTCTCCTCTCGATAAGGACCCACAAAAG
>JBATHN010000614.1:0-1868 GCA_049666885.1 Desulfobacterales bacterium | reverse complement strand
GATCATTTCTATGGACACAAGCTTGTCGTAACGCCCCTGCAGGTCGCGGTAATCTTTTTTTAACAGCTGGACGCGGTCATCGATTCCGGCGTTTTGAAATCGCGCCTTTGCGTACCGATACTGCCGGACGGATATGGTGGTCGTGGTCACGTGAACGCCATAATTGAGAGCTGCATGGACGGCGAAGCCACCCCAACCGGAGCCGATTTCAACGACCCTGTCCCCCGGTTTGAGCTTCAGCTTGCGGCAAATCCGATCATACTTCGCAACGGAGGCCTCCTCGAGCGTACTGTCATCCTTTTCGAATATGCCACAGGAGTAGGTCATCGTCTCATCCAGGAAAAGCGCGTAAAAATCATTGCCCAGATCGTAATGGGCAACGATGTTCTGGCGGCTGCCGATGCGGGTATTCCTGTTCAGCGCATGATAAATTGTATTGAGCGGCTCCGTCAGGCGCGCCCAGCCCTTCTCCATCTCTTCGAACACCTGCTGGTTCTGAATCACGATTCGAATAACGGTCGTCAGGTCGTCCGGTGACCACAATCCGGCCATATAGGCTTCGCCCGAGCCGATGGTGCCGCCGAAAACCGTCCGGGTATAAAAGCGGGGGTGTCGCACACGAATTTTCGCACTCAGTCCGCCGCCGGGGGAGCCTTCCCCGAAGCTGTACTGCCGATTATCTTCCATGAGGGTAAGATTCCCTTTGCGGATCTTCTTCATCAAGGTCAAAAAAATGCGGCGGCTGACCCGGTCGATCGACCGCTCCTCGAGAGTCTCGAGAGCGGGCACTTTGGCGGGAATTATCAACTCTGTCATGTCTGAGCCTCCGGATGTTGGTTGGAACCCGGTTTACCCCATAGTTACATAAACAACATGCCAAGGGATAGCTAATGATTTGTAATTATATTCAATATCAAAGCAAAAACCACTCATTTTAGAACGAAAACGAAAAGGATTTCACGCATTTATTTTAATCACCCTTTTTTGGGGTGGGTGAAAAACGGGGCCCGCTTCATTAGCAGCCGCAGCGCCTGCCAGTAAATCATGGTCGTCACCTTGAGCGTCATCAACGGGTATTTCATCAGCACCCGACTCAAGGCCTGCCGGCTGATGGCGCGTCGTTTGAGCGCCAGACTGGCATCGAACAGAGTTTGTCCGCCCTCGATATCGATCATGTGAACCCGGATGACTTCCCCCGGCTCACAAAACCGCCAGTCGTAATCGATGTTCATGTGAATGAACGGTGAAACGTGGAAATCTTTGGCGAAACGATGACGCCGCCAATTCTTAAGCGGGTGTTCATTCTGTTCATGGCCCAAAACGTAGCAATGGCGTTCTCCCCAGGGTGTGTTGTGAATTTCTACGACGATGGTTTCGACGCGTGTATCAGCCGAATCGTAGCAGTAGTAAAAACTGGCGGGATTGAAACATAGGCCGACGTATCTCAGGTGGGTCAGCAGGCGGATGGGGCCCCGCGGCCGGCTGCCGAGCCGCTCTTCAACGAGGTTCCGGACGGCTCTATCGAGGGATAGTTTCGGATCTCCGAAATGATCCCTGCGGCGAAGACAGGCCACGTTCAGCTGTTCGTTTGACCACAAGGGGTGGAGCTGAAAAACGGCCGGCAATTCGGCCAGATCGAGAAACATGAAAAACAGGCGGTACTGAAAAATATTCGGCCGCGGCCGGAAACGCCGATGGCGGATGGTCCCTTCGTATATGCAGCTCTTCATATTTTTAATAGTGTCGTGTCATTTTTGAGGTGTCTCGACTGCCTTGATCGACGCAATTGAATGTCCAAAAGGTTCCCGGTTCAGCGTTCAACGTTTAGCCCAGCCGCTGGCCTGAAAAGCGGCCAGTTTGATCGATAA
>JBATHN010000613.1:0-3149 GCA_049666885.1 Desulfobacterales bacterium | reverse complement strand
TGATCGAGAGCGTGGTCATTGTCCTGGTGGTAGTGATGCTGTTGCTGGGGCTTAGAACCGGATTGATTGTCGGCTCATTCATCCCCCTGGTCATGCTTTTCGGCCTTTTGACGATGTACGCGCTGGGAATCGATATGGAACGGATGTCACTGGCCACGATGATTATTGCGTTGGGTATGTTCGTGGACAATGCCATTGTGGTATCCGATGACATAAAGGTGAATCTGGAAATGGGAATGGCACGCAAGGATGCCGTTTTAAAAACCGGCAACTCCCTTGCGGTCCCCCTGCTCACCAGTACACTGACGACTGTATTTGCCTTCGGACCGATTCTGCTGCAAATCGGTTCAACGGGCGATTACACCTCCTCGCTGGGATCGGTGATGATTATTTTGCTCATGGCATCGTGGTTTTTCTCCATGTTTTCATCCACCAGCATGTGCTACTGGTTTCTAAAGACAAAACCGGCCGGCGGCGGTGACAAACAGCTGGAGAGCGATCCGTACCAGGGGAAATTCTATCGGTTATATCGTCAAGCACTGAAATTTTCTCTGCGCTACCGGATTCTGGTGCTGGCCTTTACCGGCGGCGCGTTTGCTTTGGCCATATATGCGGCAACATTCATACCGCAGGCCTTTTTCCCGAGCGGAGACAGAAACCAGTATTTGATTTATCTCGACCTTCCCGCCGGAACAAGCATCGAGGAGACCGACAGGAGCGTCAAGGAACTCAGTGCCTGGCTGGAGGATAAAAAGGAAAACCCTGAAATCACGGGAACCATTGCCTATGTGGGAAACGGCGGGCCGCGTTTTTTTCTTTCACTGTCACCGGTGGACCCGGATCCGTTCGTTGGATTTCTAATCGTCAATACCCAGACGAGCAAAGAGGTGCCCGAACTGGTCCAGCGCACGCGACAATACCTTGTAAACAATTTCCCGAATGTCCGCGGCCGGGTCAAGTCCATGTGGCTTGGCGGCAGTGAAACCGGCCTGATGCAAATACGGCTCAGTGGTCCCGATTCGGGGGTGCTGCTGGAGCAGGCCGAGCAGTTGATGGCCGCGTTCCGGAAGATCCCCGGCACCATCGATATCAAGCAGGATTGGAACAACCGGGTGTTTACGCTCAAGGCGGATGTCGACCAGGCCCGCGCCCGCCGCGCCGGGGTAACATCGAAGGATGTGGCCGATACTCTGGATTTCTTTGTCGACGGATCGACGACCACCAACTATCATCAAGGCAATGTACAGATTCCCGTCGTCGGACGCGGTGTCAAGGCTGAGCGGGATTCCCCCGACAGTCTGCGAACGCTCGGCATCCGTTCGTCTTCCGGCGGTAGCGTGCCGCTCAACCAGGTTGCCGATGTATACGCCGTCGGTGAACTGAACCGTATCGTGCGCTACAATCAGGAGCGCACCATAACCGTCAGCGCTAAAAACCAAATGCTGAAGGCTTCTGAGATGTTTGCAGCCCTCAAGCCGACCCTGGCCGGAATGAAATTTCCGAAAAACCACTACTGGGAAGTAGGCGGCGAACTGGAAGATGCGGCCAAGGCCCAGAAGAACCTGGCCAAATGGTTTCTGCCATGTTTTGGCGGCATTGTGTTTTTGCTGGTATGGCAGTTTAACTCCATCCGGCGGGCCGCCATCATTCTCCTGACCATGCCGCTGGTCATTGTCGGGTCGGTGGTCGGCTTGCTGGTGATGCAGGCCGATTTTGGATTTATGGTCATCCTCGGACTCCTTGCCCTGGCCGGATCGATTGTCAACAACGGCATCGTGATGATCGATAAAATTGAGGAAAACCGGCGCGACGGGCAGGTACCTTACGATGCGGTCGTCAATTCGGCCGTCAGCCGATTCAGACCGATCTTGCTCTCTGTTTCAACCACCATGCTTGGATTTTCGCCGTTGATCATCAATCATGATCCGCTTTTTTACGGCATGGCATCTGTCATGTTCTTCGGTTTGGGAATCGGCAGTTTATTTACGCTAAACTATGTGCCGGTGCTTTACAGTATCTTTTTTCGAGTTAAACCACCGGCAGGCACTGTGCCCGGCTGAACCCAAGAGCAAAAGTAGTCGATCAGAATTGGCAAAGCTATAAAAGGGAGAGCACTATGCATACCGGCAAAGGCGATGGGGTAACCGATCAAGACCAGGCGGGGTACTTCGCAAGATGGGTCAACCCATTAAGACCCTGGTGGCTGGCAGGGCTTACAATCGTGTTGATCATGAGTGGCTGCACTATGATCGGACCGGATTTCGTAAAGCCGGAGGCACCGCTGCTGGATGAGTGGATGGAGATGCAAGCGTCTGGCCTGAGTGCCGGCCAAACCGACTACAGCAGCTGGTGGCGAGTGTTTGACGACCCGGTGCTCGACAGTCTGGTCGAAAAAGCCTACCAGCAGAATCTTTCCCTGCAGATCGCCGGCATCCGTATTTATGAGGCCCGTGCACAGTTGGGTATTGCGGTTGGCAACTTGTACCCTCAGCAGCAATCGGCTTCCGGAGAGCTGTCAAACAACAAACTCAGTACGAGTGCGGACACGCCCTTTATCGATACTCATTTCAATGAACTGAGGCTCGGCTTCGATGCCGCGTGGGAGTTGGATATTTGGGGTAAGCTTCGTCGCTCGGTGCAATCCGGAGTCGCCAACCTGGAGGCCGCTGTCGCCAGTTATGACGACGTTCTCGTATCGTTGACAGCTGAAGTCGCGCGCACTTACATCGTGATCCGAACGTTGGAGAAACAGTTGGTGGTAGCCGGGTATAATGTTAAGCTGCAAGAGCGATCTCTGCGGATTGCCGAAGTCCGGTTCAAAGAGGGCGCCGTTTCGGAGCTGGACGTGGCCCAGGCCAAGTCGTTGTTGAGTGATACCCAAGCCCTGATACCCCGGTTGGAATCCGGTCTGCGTAGAGCCCAGAACGCTCTGGCCATCTTGCTGGGAATGCTGCCGGGGGAGCTGGAAGAAATGCTCATCGGACCGGCTGAGATTCCGGTCGCCTCTGAGGCCGTCATTATCGACATTCCCAATAATCTTCTCAGGCGTCGACCGGACATCCGGCTCGCTGAGTTGCAAATCGCCACCCAAAGCCCTCAGATCGGAATTGCCAAAGCAGACCTGTACCCTCAATTTTTCCTGTTTGGAA
>JBATHN010000612.1:0-6587 GCA_049666885.1 Desulfobacterales bacterium | reverse complement strand
GTCGTCCAAGCCGGTCTCTTCAAAAACCCGAATGTGTTCGGAAGAATTCGATTTCCCGATGTATCCTCGGCTGCCAACAACCTCGAATTCGGCATAGTCCAGAATTTCATGGATTTACTCATGCTGCCGGCCCGCAAGAAGATCGCTGCGGCCCGGTTCGAACAGACAAAGGCGATGGTGGCAAACGAAGTACTTTCAATTGTTTCGGAAGTTGAAAAGGCCTATTTCGAAGTACAGGGAGCCGCCAACAGCCGGCAGGTGCGCGCCCGTATTGTCGAAACGTCTGGCGCTTCTTACGAATTTGCACGGCGCTTGTATGACGCCGGCAACATCAGCGAGTTGAGCCTGGCGAGCGAACAGGGTCAATATGAAGATATGAGGGTGCGACTGGCCGAGGGTGACGTCATGCTATTGACCGCCAGAGAACGGCTCACCCGCCTGATGGGGCTGTGGGGCAAGCGCATCGACTGGCAAGTGCCCTCAAGGCTGCCGGATATTCCGGCGCAGGAAATCCCCCTGGAAAAATTGGAAGCCCTAGCTATCGCCAACCGCTTGGATTTGGAATCGTCACGAAGAGGAATCGACGTACTGGCGCAAAGATTGGGAACGACTGTAACCTGGCGCTGGATTGGCGACGTGGAGGTGGGCGTCAGTGCGGAGCGAGATACGGACCGGACCTGGGTCATCGGTCCCGAGCTGACACTGGAACTGCCGTTGTTTGATCAACGCCAATCAAAGGTTGCCGAAGGTGAAGCGCTGCTGAGGCAAAAGGTCAACAACCTGACCGCACTGGCGGTAGACGTACGTTCAGAAGTCCGAATCTTGCGGGACAAACTGGTCATGCAACGATATCTAATCGATCACTACAAAAAGGTTATTATACCTTTGAGAGCGCGGGTCGTGACCCTGACTCTGGAAAAATACAACTATATGCTGGTGGGTGCCTTCGATCTGCTGCTGGCAAAGCAGCAGGAGTTCGACACCTACGCGAAATATCTTGAGGCCGTCAGGGATTACTGGACCATCCGGGCTGATTTGCGCAAAGCAGTGGGTGGTCGACTGCCGGCGGCCGCTTCCGTTGAGAGCTTGTTGCCACCACCGGTACCAGTCGAAAAACCGGGCGGCGCCCCTGACGAGGGTCGCGGACCCCACCAGCACAAACAATAAGGAGATTATCTGATGCTGACGCGACGTCAGTGGCTAATGTCTGCCATCGCTGCCGTAGCCGGCGGAGGTGCCATGTTGAAACCTTCGAAAGCTGATACCCAGCATGAGCACGAGAAGAAACCAGAAATGGTTCGGAGAAGGCGAACTCAACCACAAGTGTTGACTCCCAACGGAAGCACGCTGCCTTATAAAATGAAAAACGGTGTAAAGGAATTCCACTTGATCGCCGAGCCGGTGCTGCGCGAGTTTGCGCCTGGAATGAGTGTCAAGTGCTGGGGCTATAACGGTCAAACCCCCGGTCCAACAATTGAAGCCGTCGAAGGCGACCGCGTGCGCATTCTGGTGACCAACCGGCTGCCCGAGCACACCACCATTCACTGGCACGGAATTTTTCTGCCCAACGGCATGGACGGTGTGGGCGGTCTCAACCAACCCCACATCAAACCTGGAGAAACCTATGTTTACGAATTCACCCTGCGCCAGCATGGCACATTCATGTATCACCCCCACGCCGATGAAATGCTGCAGTTGGCCGTCGGTATGATGGGAATTTTTGTCATCCATCCGAGGGTGCCTGAAAATCCGCCTATCGATCGGGACTTTGCCATCATGCTGCACGCCTGGGCGGTGCATCCGGGAACATATCGGCCCGATCCAGCCGTGATGCTGGACTTTAACATGTTCACTTTCAACAGCAAGATTTTTCCGGCCATAGATCCTCTGGTGGTCAGGACCGGTGACCGCGTACGGATTCGATTGGCCAATTTGAGCATGGACGAACACCCGATTCACATTCACGGCCATTCCATGTGGGTGACGGCGACCGACGGCGGAAAGATACCGCGAAGTGCACAATGGCCCGAAACAACGGCCCTGATACCCGTTGGTGCTACCCGTGATGTGGAGTTCATTGCAGATGCTCCCGGTGACTGGGCTTTTCACTGCCACAAGTCACACCACACCATGAACGCGATGGGACATTCGATTCCCAACACATTGGGGGCAAGCCAGCTGCAGCTGGAAGATAAAATCCGAGAGCTCGTTCCCGGCTACATGGCCATGGGTGAAACCGGAATGGCCGAGCACTCCGAGCACATAACGCATATGGGCGGGCCGAAAAATACGCTACCGATGATGATGGGCAAAGGACCTTTCGGCAACATCGAAATGGGGGGCATGTTTACGGTCATCAAGATCCGGGACCACCTGGCCAGCTATGACAGCGACCCAGGATGGTATCGACATCCTGAGGGAACGGTGGCGTATCGGCTGACTTAATAAGTCCATCATGTTGTCATATATTTTCAACTATGATTTTTAGCTTTTGCGCAATTGTTTCGGCTATTTCACGCAGCTCGGGGTTATCTATCGCTTTCATCGAAGCGATCGGATCGATGGCCGCAATTTCAACACCGCCATCAGCCGTTTCTTGAACGATAACATTGCAGGGCAGCATCGTCCCGACTTTGTCCTCTGCCTGCAGCGCTTTGTAGGCAAAAGGAGGATTACAGGCGCCGAGTATGCGGTAATTCCTGAAGTCAATATCCAGCTTCTTCTTCAGGGTGCTCTTGACATCGATTTCTGTCAAAATGCCGAAACCCTCCTCCTTCAAGGCTTGTGTTATTTTGGACACTGCCTCATCGAATCACAAACGAACCGTCTTACTAAAATAATAAGTCATCACTTTCTCCTTTATACCGGGCCAAGTTCGATACTGCCGCGTGCAGGGGTATTGAGGCCGGCTTTCGACGTTTTGTATCCCTTGAAAGAATCGCAATGCGATTGGCTTGTGCCCTCCAAGCCTTGTCTGTTGCCACGGCAAGAAGCGTCACAAGCCTAAGTCCCGCTTTTTTTCATCCTACCCTTCCTTATTGATTTCCCCTTTTGCATATCGCTTTTTGAGCATATCAAGGGTTAAGCAAACCTGGATATGTCTGGGTGAATAGGGAGTCGATTTTTGCCTTCAACTGACTTGTATATATTCAAAAGGTTGACAGTTTCCCGCTGGGTCCCTACCATCAAAAGCTCATTTTCATCGTAAAAACGTGTCATCCCCACGTAATCGATTTTAATTGGATCTCGTCATGAAATGGACCACAGATGCAGAAACTCTCTTGAAAAAAGTGCCCTTCTTCGTCCGAAAAAAAGTCCGTGCGCGGGTGGAAAAGGAAGCCTGCGAGGCTGGAAAACAGGTGGTCTCTCCGGCAGAGGTCAAGGCCACCCAGAAACGATTTCTTTCCGGTCAGCAAACGGACATTCAGGGCTACCGGGTCGAGACCTGCTTTGGCCCCAGCGGCTGTCCGAACCGCGCCGTTGCGGGGGATCAGCTGATGGCCCGGATAGAAACGCGTCTGAAGAATGCGGATCTTCTCGGTTTTTTGAAGCAATCGGTGACGGGCGATCTCAAATATCACCACGAATTCAGGGTCAGCCTGGCAGATTGTCCAAATGCCTGCTCACAGCCCCAGATCAAAGACATCGGCATCATCGGAGCAGCGGTCCCCGAATCCGGCGATGGGGACTGCACAAATTGCGCGGCCTGTGTCGATGCCTGCAGTGAAGAGGCTGTCGTTCTGAAGAAAGAGGAGCAATCCCCCTCAATTGATTCCCGGCGGTGCCTGAACTGCGGCCGCTGTGTCGCCGTGTGCCCGTCCGGCGCCCTTCAGCGTTCCTGTCGGGGCTTCCGGGTTCAGCTGGGTGGAAAACTCGGCCGCCATCCCCGCCTGGCCAGGGAACTGCCGGGCATATACACCGAAGATGAGGTGCTGCAGATCGTCGCAGACTGTCTGCGCTTTTACAAACAGCGGAGCACCGATGGTCGCCGCTTTGCCGAAATCTTCACCACTGAGGACTTCAATGCGTTCAGCCGGAAATATCACGGCAAAGAATGCGCCTGAACACCACTGTCGATCGTCTGGCCCTAAAAGCAGCCGTTCTTAGCAAACCGTTGCAGGGAACGGGTACCGGCGCAACTTGGCTTTTCCTACCATGGCCAGATAGACGTCAAGTGCGCCAAGCTCGGATCGAGGGCCTCTTCGGTATGCGGTTCAAGAGTAACGACCGGAGGGGTGTCGCTGAGATCTTTCAAGCGTGTGAAAAGGTATTGGAAGTCGATCGTTCCCTGGCCCAAGGCGAGGTGATCGTCCCGCAGACCGTGATTGTCATGCAGGTGCACTTGGCCCAGATGCCGGCCCAGGATGTCGAGCCACTCTGACAGCGGGTCCTGTCCGAATGCCGCCTGGTGTCCGGTGTCCAGACAGAAGCCCACGCCATGGGGTTTCAGATTTTCAAAAAGGGGCAGGAGTTCTCCGGGGCCGTTTTCGTAGACATTTTCAAGCATCAGGCGGCATCCGAGCAAATTCAGGCGCTGCGCCAACCAGCGCCACATGTCGACGCTGTTCTGCAGCCACTCCTCGAGCAGGTAGGCATAGCGCTTCCAATCGTAACCGGCATGGCACACCACGGTTTTGGGAGCGAACAGCGGCACCACTTCGAGCAGTTGTTCGAAGCGGTGACGCGTTACGGCACGGATCTGCGGGTCGATAGATCCGGCCGACAGGTCGCTGAACGGGCCGTGCAGCGTGATCGTTAATCCCCGGTCTCTCAGCCGTGCGGCCATTTGGCCAAATTCGGCCGGCGAGAAACGATCCAGGGCAGCGGCATCGATGCCGATTTCAGGGTTCAGGCCGCGTACCAGGAAATTTTCCGCGTATCGATCAAACAGCATTCTAAAAGGAACATTGACCTGCACCCGGCTAAGCAACTCTTTCATGGCACCTCTCTGGGGTATCGTCGCCCGCTGGTCTGCTCCCGGCGGGATGATCGAACAATTAATCGTCATTAGCTGTCTGCCCGTACCGCCTCCAACCCGTTTCGGCACAACCAGCTGTTGATCTCCTGATTCAATATCCGGTAATAGGCTTCCGAGCCCCCTAAACCTCGCCGGCCGAAAAAGTAGTTGATCTCCAGAAAGAAGGGCGTTGCAGATGCGGCCCCTTCGGTAAAGAGCAGGTCGAAACCCGCCAGATCGATACGGGTGAATCGGCAAAAATTCCTGACGGCGGACACGGCCATCGCCCGAAGCTCGGGAGCGGCCATGAAATCGATTTGTCCGCCATGTGCCAGGTTGGTACACCACTTCCGCCGGTCCGGTTGCACCCGCCAATATGCGATACATCGCCGACCGATAACCGCCACGCGAAGGCTGCGGTTGCCGGCGGGGATCATTTCCTGAAGCAGGAAACCGCTCTGGCCGGTTTGCTCAAAAGCCCACGCCGTGCACAAAGACTCTTTCAGACGCAACTCGGAATCCACCGGATACACGGTTTCGCCCTCACCGCCCCAGTCGAATTTAAACACGCAGGGAAGTCCGAACGGAAGATCATCCGGTATTCGCCGGCAGCGCCGGTGAAAGTCCACGGTATCGCTGAAAGAGATGGTCCTTGGGTGCGGTACACCGGCTCTTTTGAAGAGCAAAAGCTGTCCGGTTTTCCCGGGATAGGCGAAACGGGCATCGTAATTGGGGAAATACAAGGCACAATTCTCGCGCACCATTTCATAGAGATCCTGCCGGCATGCCTGGGGCAGAATGACCGCTGTGGCCGCCGAAATCGCCTTCCGTTCATCCGGACCCGGCGCACGCCCGGCACAGATAATCTGTCGGTCCGCCGCAAAAAGGGGATGAAACGATAAAATCATTGGTCTTCAATACCCAAATTTTCTGAGGGCCCGCGTGTCCTTGCTCCAATTTTTCTGTGTCCTGACAAAGAGTTTCAGAAAAACCTTTACGCCGAGAAGCCGCTCGATTTCCCGGCGCGATGCCTCACCGATCGACTTCAGCATGCAGCCGCCTTTCCCGATGATGATGCCTTTCTGCGAATCGCGCTCCATGTGAATGGTGGCGTGAATCCGTACGAGGCTCCCTTTTTTTTCCTCTTTGAAGGCCTCGACGGTTACCGCCGTGGCATACGGAATCTCCTCTCCGGTGAGACGAAACACCTTTTCACGGATCATCTCGGCCGCGATGAAGCGTTCCGGAAGATCGGTCACGATATCGTCTGGAAAAAACGGCGGACCAAAGTGCAGAAGGCTCTCCAAAGAAGCAAGCAGCCGGTCCACCTGGGTGCCCTTTTCGGCGGAGATCGGAACGATGTCGTTAAAAGAGGTCACCAATGACCAGCGGTCGATGATCGCCAGCAGGTCGGTCTTCGGGATCAGATCGATCTTGTTCAATGCAAGAACGACCGGCTTCTTCCCGGCTTTTATCTTTTTGACCATCAGCTCTTCTGACACGGGATCCGGCCGGGCCACATCGATGATGACCAATAAGACATCTACGTCTCCCAAACTCGACAAGGCCGTTTCGACAATGCGGATGTTAAAAGGGTCGGTGGCTTTGTGCACACCCGGGGTATCGATAA
>JBATHN010000611.1:0-4837 GCA_049666885.1 Desulfobacterales bacterium | reverse complement strand
ACCGCGGCATCCGGCCTGCGACCGAACATGAAAACAACCGGCCACACAAACCGGTTGAACCCCGAAACCCTCACAACGGGAAGGAGTGGACATGAGCAAGCTAACAAAAATAATGGCGGCCTGCGATTTTTCGGAATACGCCCCCCGAGTCGTCTCCTATGCGGTTGATATTGCCAAGGATCTGCAAGCCAAACTGATGGTCGTGAACATCATCAACCAGCGGGACGTCGAGATGATGCGCAAAGTTTCCTTGCAAGCTCCGGAATTCAAGATCGACAGGTACCTCGAAGACCAGGAAAGGGAGCGTCTGGAACTAATGGACGGTCTGGTCAATGATGCCGGTGGCAGTGGCCTCGACATCGAAAAAGTGATCCGGATCGGTGTGCCTTTCAAGGCCCTTCTCGAAGTGATCGAGGATCAGGGCGCCGACATGCTGGTCATGGGGACCAAGGGTCGCGGTAACCTGGCCGACGTGCTCTTCGGATCCACGGCCGAAAAGGTGTTCAGACGCTGCCCGATTCCGCTTCTCAGCATCAGGGCGGAAGAAAAATAGATCGCGAAAAAGACGATAGAAAACCCGTGCCGGCTTAACAAAGGAGGTTGGACCATGCTGGTAAAGAACTGGATGAGCAAACAAACCGTCACCATTGACATTGACGGATCGATGCAGGACGCGATGAGCCTGATTAAAAAGCACGACATTCGCATGCTGCCGGTGATGAAAAAAGGCAAACTGGTCGGCATCCTTACCGACCGGGACCTGAAACGGGCCTCGGCCTCCGATGCCACCACTCTCGAGATTCATGAACTGCTGTACCTGTTATCCAAAATCAAGGTCAAGGACATCATGACCCGCGACCCGATCACGGTGCCGGCCGACTTTACGGTGGAGGAAACCGCCGAAGTGCTTCTGAAGAACAAGATTTCCGGGGCCCCGGTGGTGGACGAGGCCGGCAAGGTCATCGGGGTGATCACGCAGTCGGACATTTTCAGGGTGCTGATCGCCCTCACCGGGGTCGGCAACCGCGGCATTCAGTTTGCCTTTAAACTCGAGGACCGGCCCGGTTCGATCAAGGAAGTGGCCGATGTCGTCCGCGACTTCGGCGGACGGATGGTCAGCATCCTGACGTCCTACGAAAACGTCGAGAGCGGTTACCGCAAGGTCTACATCCGCATGCACAGCATCGATCGCCAGAAACTGGGGCAGCTCAAAGACGTTCTGCGCCAAAAAGCCCAGGTGCTCTACATGGTGGATCACCGCATGAACAATCGTGAAATATATTCCGAGTGATCCGTTGTTGACGGCAATTGCACCGTAAAGAGTTAAACCCTTTTCGACGAATGAGGACGAAAAATGGCGACGAAGAAGCAGAAGAAAATTCTGGTGGCTCTGGACGGCTCCGAACGGAGCATGTTGACGGTCAAATACATCACAAAGATGGCGCCGTTTGAAGACATGAAGATTGTGCTTTTCAATGTCTTCAGCGGTGTACCGGAAAGCTACTGGGACCTGGAGCGTGAACCCAAGAGCGTAAAATCGGTAAAATACGTCCGGGCCTGGGAGGTTCAGCAGAAGAAGAAAATCGAGGAGTTCATGGGGCAGGCCCGGAATGTCTTGATTCGAGCCGGTTTTCCGGAAGCCCAGGTGGACGTCAAAATCCAGCAGCGCAAAAAGGGAATTGCCCGGGATATCGTCAAAGAGGCGCGTGCGGGGTATGAAGCGGTCTTGACGCGGCGCAGGGGCATGGGACGTATTCCGGGAATTATTCTCGGCAGCGTCTCGCTCAAGCTTCTGGAAGCCATGTCCTTTATACCGCTGATGCTGGCCGGCCGCAAACCGCCCGGCATGAAATATCTGATCGCACTCGACGGTTCCAAAGACGCCCTGAAGGCCGTCGATTTTGCCGGCTCTTTTCTGTCGGGTCATGCTGTCGATTTCCGTCTGCTGCACGTCATCCGGGGCGGTGAAAACTCCAATGAAATTCTGGCTTCGAGTGACGATTTTATTCGCAATGCGGAGAAGAACATCGTCAGAGCCTTCGACGAGGCCAAGACGCGCCTGGTCGCCAAAGGATTCAATCCGGATGGCATTACCACCCAAATCATCACGGGTGTCAGAAGCCGGGCCGCGGCTATCGTCGATGAGGGCAAGAAGTTGGATGTCGGCACGATCATCATGGGCCGCCGGGGCTTGAGCCGCACACAGGATTTTTTTATGGGCCGCGTAACGAACAAGGTCGTTTACCTTGCACGCGAAAAATCGGTCTGGATCGTTTCGTAAGGTAACGGAGCAGGAATGAGGAACGGTAGATGAGCCCGGTCGTTATCACCAGAATCCTGTTCCCGGTGGATTTGTCCGAATCCTCGGAAAACCTGGTTCCGTTTGTCCTGACCGTTGCCGAGCGATTCGAAGCAGAAATTCACCTGTTCTGCGTAGCTCGGCGCTTGCGATATTTTACCGGCATGTATGTTTCACCCGGTGTCATTCTCAAATTTGAGGGGGAAATCGAGGCGGGCGCAACCAAACGCATGGGAGAGTTTAAAAACAGACACTTTCCGGATTACCCGGATATCAAAAGCACCGTGATCCCCGGTGATGCCACCGAAGAAATTATCTCTTATTGCGGAAGGGAAAGAATCGATCTGATCATTATGGGCACCCACGGTAGAAAAGGCGCCGACAAGATCATCTTCGGTTCGGTGGTCGAGCGGGTGGTCCAGTCCGGCACTGTACCGGTGCTGGTCGTCAACCCGCACAGGGCGGTGGCAAAGAACATTCCCGATCACAAACCCGGTTAAGAGCGCAGAGGAAACGATGGCTCCCCGGGAGTAGAAAAGGAGTTCAACCAGCCATGAGCATACATAATCTCGACCGGCTGTTCGCGCCTCGATCGCTGGCCGTGGTAGGTGCCAGCGATAGAAAAGGCACCATTGGTGCCGCCGTCATGCAGAACCTGCTCGAGGGCGGCTTCGCCGGAGCCGTCTACCCGATCAATCCGCGTCATCCCACCATTTCCGGTCAAAAAGCGTACGCCAAAATCACCGACCTCCCCGAAGCCGTCGACCTGGTCGTCATCGCCGTTCCGATCCAAATGGTTCCCGAACTCATCACGGAATGTGCGGCGACCCGAGTGGGCGCTGCGGTGATCATTTCCGGCGGCGGCAAGGAAACCGGTGAACCGGGCCGCGCGGTGGAGCGGGCCATTACCGAGGCCGCACGAGACAGCGGTGTGCGCATCATTGGTCCCAATTGCCTGGGCGTTATCAGCAGCCGCGTCAACCTGAACGCCTCTTTCGCGGCGCAGATGCCGCTGCCGGGCAGCGTGGCCTTCATTTCCCAGAGCGGGGCTGTCTGCGGTGCCGTCCTGGACCTCTCCATCAGAGAACATATCGGTTTCAGCTACTTTGTCAGCCTGGGTTCCATGCTGGACGTGAATTTCGGCGACGTGATCGACTACTTGGGCAACGACCCGCAAGTCGGCAGCATCGTGATGTACATGGAAAACCTGACGCGTCACCGCAACTTCATGAGTGCAGCCCGCGCAGTGGCGCGCATCAAGCCGATCATCGTATTGAAAGCCGGCCGCACCCGCACCGGTGCGGCGGCTGCCGCCTCCCACACCGGCGCGCTTGCCGGTGAGGATGCCGTCTATGATGCGGCTTTCAATCGCGCCGGCATCGTGCGGGTCAGGACCTTCGAGGAACTCTTCGACTGTGCCGAACTCCTGGCCAAACAACCCAAAACCATGGGCCCCGGCCTGGCGATCGTCACCAATTCGGGCGGACCGGGCGTGATGGCCGCCGATGCCTTCTCTGACTACAGATTTAAGCCGGTGACCCTTTCCGACGAAACCCTCAAGAAACTCGACGCCGTCCTGCCGCCGCATTGGAGCAGGGGCAACCCGATTGATATCCTGGGGGATTCAGGCGTGGAGGAATATTGCAAAGTGGTCGCCATCTGCGAGGATGCTCCCGAGGTCAACGGCCTGCTGGTTATCCTGGTCCCGCAGGCCATGATCGATCCGGTCGAGGTGGCCAACGCCATTTGCGACCAGATCAAAGACCGGCCCTTTCCGGTGCTCACCTCCTGGATCGGCGGCCCGCTGGCCGAACATGGCCGTGCGGTATTTCACCGTGCCGGCATACCGACGTTCGACACTCCCGAACGGGCGGTTCGGGCCTTTACCAATCTCTGGCGCTATGCCCAAAATATCGAACTGTTGCAACAAATACCATCCGGCCTGCCGCGCCGGCTCGACTTCGATCGTCAGAAAGCCGGTTCGTTGATCCGTCAAGGGCTCGAACGTAAAACGCCAGTGATGACCGAAGTCGAGTCCAAGGCCTTGCTGGCAGCCTACGGCATCCCGATCAACCCGACCGAGATCGCTTTTTCGGCCGATGAAGCCGTGCGCAAAGCCCAGCAGATCGGCTACCCGGTGGTGTTGAAAATCTATTCACGCGAGATTAGTCACAAGACCGAAGCTGGAGGTGTCGCGCTCGGCCTGAAGAATGACGCAGACGTCCGGGAGGCCTATTCGCGGATCATTCATAGCGCCATGACCCTCGCGGCAACCGGCGGTACCGAAGGGGCCACGGTCCAACCGATGCTGCCGCCACCGATGGTCGAGCTGATCCTGGGGGCCAAGAAAGATCCGGATTTCGGCCCCGTGGTTCTCTTCGGAATGGGCGGTATTCTGACCGAGGTGATCCGCGATCGCGCCATCGCCCTGCCGCCGCTGAACCGGCTCCTGGCGCGGCGTCTGATCGAGGAAACCAAGGTCTACCAGCTCTTGAAAGGCTTTCGCAATCAACCGGCCGCAAATCTGGAACTGTTGGA
>JBATHN010000610.1:0-2433 GCA_049666885.1 Desulfobacterales bacterium | reverse complement strand
ACGACGTGCAGAACATGGACGAATTGTTCACATCGGTGATCACCTTTATTTTCAAGGACCTTTTTCTGTTGTTCGGTATCGGGGTGGTTCTGATCGCCCTTAACTGGAAGCTGGCTCTGGCAGCCTTCGCGGTGATGCCGATCGTGTTTGTGGCCACCGCGGTATTCTCCGCTAAGGCGCGTAACATTTTCAGGATCCTACGCATCAAGATCGCTGAAATCAACACGCGCTTTGCCGAAACCATCGGTGGTATCAAGGTCATTCAACTCTTCCGCAGCGAGACCGACAATTACCGGCAGTTTGAAAAACTGAACCACGAAAACTACTTGGCCGGGATGCGCCAGATCCGCGTTCTGGGCCTTTTTCTGCCGGCCGTCGAAGTCCTGGGGGTTTTGGCCACGGCCATCGTCATCTATTACGGCGGTGGTGAGACGCTGGCGGGTACACTGAGTCTCGGTTCCCTGGTGGCGTTCATATCCTACATGAAAATGTTCTTCCGGCCCATTCGCGACCTGGCCGAAAAATACAACATCCTTCAAAATGCAATGGCCTCGGCCGAACGCATCTTTCTAATCCTGGACAGCCGGAGCCTTCTGCCGCTTCCGGCCCCCGGCGACCGGGAGCATCGGCTCGCGAAGATCGAGACAATCACCCTTGACGACGTGTACTTCCATTATATCGCCGATGAACCCGTGCTGAAGGCAATCGACTTGACCATCAACGCCGGTGAGACATTAGGCGTGGTTGGCCCCACCGGGTCCGGCAAGACAACGCTGGTCAACCTGCTGACCCGCTTTTACGACCCGAGCAGCGGGCAGGTGCGCATCAACGACAGAGACCTGCGGGATTACAATCCGCAGGCCTTTCGTTCCAAAATGGCCCTCGTCATGCAAGACCCGTTTCTGTTTTCGGAAACGGTCAAAAAAAACATCTTCCGGGCCGATGGGCACATGACCCCTGCAGAGATGGACAACATCCTTAAAATATCCAACTGCGAGGCCCTGATCGACAGGCTGCCCGACGGACCCGAGACGGTCCTCTCCGAGGGCGGCGCCTCGATTTCAAGCGGCGAGCGGCAGCTTATCTCGATTGCACGGGCCTTTGCCCGCAACCCGCAGCTGATCCTCTTCGACGAGGCCACCTCCTATATCGACACCGAGACCGAAATCAAGATCCAGGACGCCATGGAAAAACTGATGAGCGGGCGGACCTCGGTCATCGTGGCCCACCGCTTGTCGACGGTACGTCATGCCGACCGGATCATCGTGCTCAATCGCGGCCGCATCGTCGAAACCGGCAGCCACGAAGAACTGATGGACCGCAGGGGGTTTTACTATCGCCTGCATCAGGTTCAAGGTTAAGGTTTCACTTCCTTGCCCGCGACGGGGGGTCGGTCCTTTTCCCATGGGCTAAGTATGGCGCACGCCAACTATAGATTTTGTCATAAATATTTTCCGGTTGGAAAGAATACGCACTCGTCCGAAATCTCCCCGGCTCCCCTTTTTTTAAAGGGGGGAAAGCAAGCACTCCGGCATACTTTCTTGTCGCAAGAGTTGTGTGGGAACCACTTTAAGTCTTTACCGGTTCCCTCTTTGACAAAGGGAGACAGGGGGATTTTACAAAAGCACCAATCGGAATAGATACCGCTGCCAGCGCCTCCGGCAGAATTCCCAATCGTCTGATCCGCAAACTTTTCGGTCTGTCAACCAATCGCTACATATCGCTTGCCAAAACGAAAACGACATGTTATGCACTTTCCTTTAAAAAGCGACAGGGCACTGATAACAAGGAACCAGACCGGGCAAGTCTGGTTCGCGGTTGTGTTAACCCAAAAACAGAGGAGGAGGTTAGATGGCTTACGATGCGGTAAAGATGGCTGACTGGCAGATATCCGAAGCGGCAGAGAAAAACATGCCGACCCCGGACGAGTGGCGCGAAAAGCTGGGCCTGCAAGCAGACGAAATGCTGCCGATGGGAAGGCTGGCCAAACTCGACTTCTTGAAGATCATCGAGCGACTTAAAGACAAACCGGATGGCAAGTACATCGAGGTGACTGCCATCACGCCGACCCCTCTGGGGGAAGGGAAAAGCACCACCTCCTGCGGCCTGATGGAAGGCCTGGGCAAGCGCGGCGTCAATGTCGGCGGTGCCTTGCGCCAGCCGTCCGGCGGACCGACTATGAACGTCAAGGGGACCGCTGCCGGCGGCGGCAACTCGTTACTGATTCCCATGACCGAATTCTCCCTGGGCTTGACCGGCGACATCAACGACATCATGAACGCCCACAACCTGGCCATGGTGGCGCTGACCTCCCGCATGCAGCACGAACGCAACTACAACGATGAACAGCTCCAGCGCCTGACCGGCATGCGGCGGCTCGACATCGATCCCACCCGGGTGGAGATGGGCTGGATAATGGACTTCTGTGCCCAG
>JBATHN010000609.1:0-2420 GCA_049666885.1 Desulfobacterales bacterium | reverse complement strand
CCACCTTGGGGGTGCCCACAATCGCCTATTTGCCGTTTAACTTCTTTTGCTGGATTTCGCCGATTGTTACCATGCTTTTCGGCTGGTTCAACATTACCATCACTCCCCTGGAGGAGGAGATCGAAACACCCGATATGGTAACCGGGCAAAGTGCCGCTTAACAGGACGAAGAGCCATTGCTTGCAAGCGGCAGGAAAAAACGGAAGGGAGATACGGATATGTTGAAAACGATCTGTTTCAAAATAATGTTTGCCATCTTGCTGTACTGGCTGGGGTTGGGTCAATGGAATGCGCCAGCGCTGGCTGAAGACGTGGAGTTGTCCAGAGACTCGACCCTGGAGGGTATTGTGCGGCGTGGCGAACTGCGCATCGGCCTTGAAGTGGGCTTCATGCCCTTTGAGATGATCGACAAACGCAGTGGGGTGCGTCAGAAGGAGATCCGGCATGGAGGCTTTCGACGCAAGGGCCGCCAACTCAGCTTGATCGGTTTTGATATCGATATGGGAATTGAGATGGCCAAGGCATTGGGAGTCAAGCCGGTATTTGTCGACACCTTATGGCCCAGCATCATTCCTGCTTTGAATTTAGGTCGTTACGACATCATTTTCGGTGGGATGTCGGTGACAGAATCACGTAAGCAGAAAGTGGATTTCGCCGATCCTTTCATGACGGTGGGGCAGACCGTTTTACTTAATGCCAAGCATAAGGACCGCGTCAAATCTTACAGTGACTTGAATGATTCAAAGTTTATTGTTGTATCCAAACCCGGTACGACCGGTGAGGAAGCCGTGAAAAACATGATAGCTAAGGCGACCTATGAGACCGCCGACACGGAAATCGACGGCGCCATGCGCGTGCTCGAAGGAACTGCGGACGCCTTTGTCTACGATTATCCGTTCAATGCCGTGTTTGCTGCCCTGCACCCATCGGATCAATTGATCTTTTTAGATACGCCCTTTACCACAGAGCCGATTGCTTGGGCGATTCGAAAAAATGATCCTGATTTTCTCAAATGGTTGAACAATTTTTTACGGGAAATCAAACAGGACGGGCGGTTTGAGAAAATGCACGACAAGTGGTTCAAAAAAACCGACTGGTTTAAATATGTTCGCTAGATATGAAAAATGGGAAACAATATATGCGGACACGTCTTTTGGGATTAAATATATTGTTTTCTATCTGATTTTATTGTTCTTCGTTTTCTCTTGCACACATCGTCAACCGTTTCATGCTGACGATAATTTTCCGTCTGCAACGTCTCAAAATGATGATGCATTAGAAGCAATAGTTAATCCTTTTAACTCTACTTGCTATGATTGGAGAGAAAATATCATTCCATGTGATTTTAATGGACCGTATGCAGAACTGATGTTTGATGCGTTCATCTCTGATTCCCGTTTTACTGATAACAAAGACGGCACGGTGACTGACAATCTGACCAAGCTTGTTTGGCTTAAAAATACGAATTGTTTCGGGATTCAGGATTGGCAAAGTGCTGTGTTCGCAGTGAAAAGGCTCAAAGAGGGAGACTGTGGGCCGAATCCCGATCTCGTTCTCTCTGATGGCTCTTCAGCGGGTGATTGGCGATTGCCGACAATGAAAGAACTGTGCTCATTGATCGATTTTAGCAACAGAGAACCCGCATTACCAAATGGTCATATATTTTCTGATCCTCCCTCGGGTTACCATTGGTCGGCGACAACGCTTGATTATCATCCTGAATTGGTATGGATTGTATACTTTGAATCCGGTACGACTTGTTACGAAAATATTAAAAATCGATCCGGCTATATTTTGCCAGTCCGCAGCCAAAAAGAATAGTTTTGCCTATTTTAGGAAATTAGAACTTCTGGGATTTTTCTCAAAGGTCGACTAAATTGAGGAGGCGGTCATATGAAAGACAAACTCAAAGTGGCGGTTCTCGGCACAGGCCAGATGGGATCCGGAATTGTCAGGCTTTTAATTCGCAAACGGGGAGTGGAACTCGTGGGGGTATACGGCAGGCGGGCCGATCGGGCCGGCGTGGATGTGGGAGAGGCGATCGGACTCGACGAAAAAGTGGGTGTGGCGCTTACCGCCGATCTTCCCGCAATGCTCTCATCGGCCAAACCGGAGGTCGTTATCCAGGCGACCTGCTCCAAAGTTGAGCAGGCCGCCGATGAAATAAAAACCGCCGTCCAAGGCGGAGCGAATGTCATATCCATTGCCGAGGAAATGGCGTACCCGTCATACGAGGCCCCCGGGCTTTCCGAAGAGATTCACAAGCTTGCCGTAGAGAACAAGGTAACGGTCGTCGGAACGGGCATCAACCCCGGTTTCGTCCTGGACCTGCTGGTGATTACCCTGACGGGCGTCTGCTACAACGTCGAATCGATCACTGCAAAACGGGTGAATGACCTGTCTCCTTACGGGCCGTCGGT
>JBATHN010000608.1:0-5337 GCA_049666885.1 Desulfobacterales bacterium | reverse complement strand
AGCATACCCACCAGGTGTGGGATTCAGTCACCCATATCGACTGCGTCGGGCGTAATTTTGATATCTGGATGGACGATGAACAGGTAATGAAAGCCGGCCAGTTCCTGGTAAACGGCAGCCACAACTGATTCAGGGGGTGTCACATGAGCCGTACGGCCGATTTGCCCAGCCTCGATCAGACACTCGACGAACTGGACGCACTCGAGAAAAAGTACGATGAAGGCCAGCGGATTGCGCAGACCCGACGCGCTTTAGACATCAATGAAACGATTGCACTGAACAAGGAGGTTATCCGGACCTACTACGGGGAACTGGCCGACAAAAACCTATTTGTCATCATCTATGGCACGGGGGAGACGCCGTGGGCGCTGCCTGTCCACCTGCCACCCTATTTGATCGATCTCATGTCGGCCTCTGCTCGTGTTTTGCTGGCGCTGATGCGAAAGCAACTCGAATCCGCGGGCCCCGATTACCTGATCCGCCGAATGCCGGAGGGATGGCTTACCGAGGAGATGGCTGCCATCCTTTACCGCTATTATTTGACCTGTGAACCGGATCTGGCCTTCGATGTCCTCGTCCATGGCGTCAACTCTCCGAGAGGGACGACATTCGAGGCTTTCAAGCACGCCGGAGATCACCTGCATGCCAAAATACTGGAGGCCCAGAGCGTTGATACCTACTACGGGTGGCTCAGGGAGTGCATTCGATCGGCACGGCGGACAGGCGCTTTTGACGATGCTTCGTTTACCACGGTGACCAGCCGAAACCGCCCGCTCACGGACGCTGAACTGGATCAACAGGTGCGGGCAACCTACATGCATGGAGTGGGGAATCGGCCCGATCGGATCCTTTTCATGGAGATCGATCCGAGAAACCAACCCAGTTTTCAGAATCTGGATCTGCTGAGTGCGTTCCTGAGCGAAGGCGGTTCTGCCGGAAAACCTCTTGTTCTCGACCCGCAGGATCTTTTTCTTCGTGAGGGCCGACTGCATTACCGCTGGCGGGGCGAGAGCGGCCCAATCGATAAGGTTGTCTCACGGATCGTCGATGCCGATCTTAAAAAATACATCCGGAAAATGACCGCCGAGGGAAGTTCCGAGGTCATCGAGCGCCTGCGCGAGATTTACGCGCTTCCTTCTCTGTGGCCGGATTTATCAAAGCATCTCGCCGGGTTTTATCTGATCGACAAGAGCTCGCTCACCGAACTGTCCTTGCTGGACCCGGTGGCGATGGCGCCGCAAACATGGATTATCACTGATGACCATCTGAAGTCATACCGCCGGGACCCGAGTCTACTGAAGAATCTGGCGATAAAACCGCTGCACGGAATGAGCTCGAAAGGCGTGGTGGTGACGCCCGGGCTCGCAGCGCTCGAGAAATTGTGTCTGGAAGAGACAATGTTGGCGCAAGAGCTTCTCCGGGCCACCCCGGTGATGCCGAACATAAACCCTGAACTGGAGGACCCGGATGCCCGGGCCGGCATTTGTTGTGAAATCCGATTGCAATTGCACGCCGGTTCCCCGGCAGTTCCGGAATCGCCCCAACGGTCAAGGTGTATCCTGGCCATCAGCCGTTCGCATTACACCAGCAAGGATCCGGGTCGCAAAATAAAAGACGATCCCAAGGGGCGGGGTTGGTTTTCCAATATGGGCGCCATCATGATGGTTAAAGACGAGCTGGGCATCATCGGCAAACGTGAGGCCGGACTGGGCATGAGTCCGGTGTGTTGGGTCCATTGATACGGCGTCACTATTCGCTTGACACTCTGTCGGAAATCGACCATACCAGCAAGTAACGCCCTCGGCTGGCAGGTCTGGTTGAGACGATTGGCATTCCTCGAACCCCCCGCTTCTCGCTGCGCGCCTTCCGTCGGACGTCGGTGGTCTCACGGCGTGTCCTGTCGATCTGCTCCCCATGGGTGAGAGGAGCATCCATGTACCATCCAAGCTTTAATATCGGCATTGAAGAAGAGTACCAACTGATCGATCCTGAAAGCTGGGCCCTCATCGGCTACGTCACCCAGTCGATGGCACACGAGCAAATCGTCGTCCAGGAGCGACATCCCGACCTCGATTTTGCCAAGCAGATGGAAAGTGCCGTGCATGAAGTCGGTATGCCGGTTTGCGCCGATATCAAGGAGGCGCGCGAACGGTTGCTGCGCACGCGCAATGCGATGCTTGAACTGGCCAATGCTCACGACTTCAAGTTGGCCGCCGCCGGCACCCATCCCTTCAGCCGCTGGGAGAAAACCGCCCTGCTGGCCTCGCACTATCGCATCATGGCCGGCGATGCCGAAATGATCATGCGGCGCATGCTGGCTTTTGGCATGCACGTGCACATCGGCATCGAAGATCGCGAACTGGCAATCGACGTGATGAACACGATGCGCTATGTGTTGCCCCATATCCTCACGCTGTCTACCAGCTCTCCTTTCTGGGCCGGCCACAATACCGGCCTCAAAAGCTATCGGACAGTGCTCCTGGGCGCTTTGCCGCGCACCGGCATTCCCGGTCAGTTCAGTGGGTACCCGGAGTACCACAACTTCGTCGATACCCTGGTGCGCACCAACAGCATCCCGGACGTCAGCTACATCTGGTACGACATTTTGCCCCACTATCGATTTCCGACGCTTTGCGTGCGTATTTGCGACATGGTGCCCGATTACAGAGACGCCCTGGCCATCGCGGCGCTGATTCAGGCGGTGGTCGCCTGGATGGTCGACCTGCGTCAACACAACCTGTCTTTTCGCATATACGAACGTCTCCTTATCGAAGAGAACAAGTGGCGGGCGGTGCGCTACGGTCTGGACGGCAACATGATCGACTTGGGCGTTGAGGAAAAGGTGCCGACCCGCGATCTGATTCGGGAATTGCTCGACCGGGTAGCCCCACTGGCAAGCAAGCTGAATGTCGCGGACGAGCTCGGCCACATCCACACGATTCTGGATCGCGGCGCAAACGCCGATCAGCAGTTGCGCGTCTGGCGCGAAAGCAATGAAGACTGCACTGCCGTCGTCAAATTCCTGGTCCAGGAAACGGAGAACACCGCATGACCGCGCGCCCCTCACTGACCATCGGTATCGAAGAAGAGTACCAGATTATCGACCCGGAAACCCGTGAGTTGCGCTCCTATATCACCGAGTTTATCGCCGATGGCAAGCTGGTGCTGCTGGAGCGCGAACTCAAACCGGAACTGCATCAATCCATGGTTGAGTTGGGAACGCCGGTCTGCAACAACATTGCCCAGGCCAGGGAAGAACTCACCAAACAGCGCCGCTTCATCTGTGGGTTGGCCCAGAGCAAAGGCTTGGAGATAGCGGCTGCCTCGACCCATCCGTTCAGCAAGTGGATGGAACAGTCGGTGACACCCTTTGCGCGATACCGCGGCGTTCTGGAAGAAATGCAGCTTCTCGCCCAGCGACTGCTCATCTTCGGCATGCACGTGCACGTGGGTGTCGAGGATCGCTCTTTTGCCATCGATGCCATGAACGTGGTACGCTACATGCTGCCCCACATTCTGGCGCTCAGTACCAGCAGTCCTTTCTGGATGGGACGTCAGACCGGCCTGAAGAGCTACCGGGCCAACATATTCGAGGATTTTCCCCGCTCCGGTATTTCGGATCCGTATCGTTCGCTTGCCGATTACGAGGCCCTGTTGAAGACCCTGGTCAATACCGGCTGCATTCCCGATGCCAGCAAGATCTGGTGGGATGTGCGTCCGCATCACCTATACCCCACCCTCGAATTTCGCGTGTGCGATATTTCCACCCGGGTAGACGAAGCCATAGCCATCGCAGCTCTATTGCAGGCGATTGTGCTGTGGTTGTGGAATATGCGGCGCAAGAACATCACCTTTCGGGTATACCGGCGCGAGCTGATCGAAGAGAACCGCTGGCGTGCGGCGCGCTATGGACTGGACGGAAAAATGATCGATTTCGGCAAATCGGTCGAGCAACCGACCCGTCTGCTCATCCGCGAGCTGCTCGACCTGGTGGCCGAAGAAATCGACGAGTTGGGTACGGCCGCCGATATCAAACCAATCGAGTCGATCCTTGATCACGGAACCAGCGCCGACCGCCAGTTGCGCGTCTACGGCGAGACCGGTGGCGATTTCAAGGCGGTTGTGGATCACCTGATTGTGGAGACAAAAAAAGGCCTGTAGTAAGCCTGAAATCAGCCGCGTCACTAGCATCGGTGACACGGCATCGACTGCTGCAGCGGGCAAGTTAAGTTCCGAAACCGCTTGTTTTCTGATGCGCTTCCTGCCAACGTCCGAAGCTTCCCGGAACATGGGCGACTTCACCGAGTGCCTGACACTGGGCCGGAACCCGGGCAGCCTCCAAGCGGTGCACCTGCTGGACCAACAGCCGAAATACGGGGGGCAGACCGCGCCGAAACGGTCTGCATTTCCTGGCAAGCCGCCCAACCACATCGATGCGCCAAACGCGGCAGGGTTCGGGGGAATTGCATCCTTCCCCGGACCCTGCTGCGTCAGGCGAGATCCCGCCGAACCTTGTCCCGCGGCCTTAAATAAGGTATTAAAACAATTTTTTGACCGTTAAGGGCATCCTGCCGGTGGCAGCCTTGCGCTGTTTTTTTCAACTCGTGTTTCGGCGAAGACCGGTACCGCCCTGGAGACGCGTGACCCTTGGATTCCCGTTCGTGCTCATTGGGTCGCCCCTGTCCCAGGACGACCCGGAAATCCGGACCGACGTCGTTTTCTTTTTTCTGGAGGCAAACCGGGTTTATCCGGAGCTGGAAGCCTATTAAGAAACCGGCCGTTTGAAAGAGCTGGGCACGGGCATCGCTTTCGTGGTGGACGTGGACCGTGCCGTTGGGTTTGAAAGCCAACTGGAGAATTTCCGGCGGAAAGCGGAAAAACGATGCATTATGCTTCTATCACAAATGTCTTCGGTAAGTTGCTCGTTATCACCGGTGTATCGATGGCTTTTCCGGTGCTCTGTTCCCTGTATTACGGGGAAGACGACCTGTTCTCCCTGTTGATTTCAGGAGCGCTGATCATTGCCGCGGGGCTGCCTCTATGGTGGTTTTTCCGGAAAAACCACGACCTGACCATTAACGACGGCTTTTTCATCGCTTTCTTCGGATGGATTCTGATCTCCGCCGTTTCCGGCCTGCCTTACATCATCCATGGATCGATTCCGTCCTTTACCAACGCTTTTTTTGAAATGATGTCCGGTTACACCACCAGCGGCGCCACCATTCTCAATGACATCGAAGTGGTACCGCATGGGCTGTTATTCTGGCGCAGCCAGACCCACCTTCTCGGCGGCATGGGATTTTTAACGCTGACCGTTATTTTCTTGCCTCACGGCAT
>JBATHN010000607.1:0-1864 GCA_049666885.1 Desulfobacterales bacterium | reverse complement strand
GATTTACGACGGCCGTCCGGAAGTCTTTATCGATTCGGGAGCATCAATACTGAAGGGCAGCTTGGGCGGGAAAGGATTTGTCGACCATTATACCGGGCAGTGGGAGGTGACCTTCAACCGGCCGCCGACTGCCGGTGTTCCGATCATGGCCAGTTACAGCTGGTACACTGCCGACCGCGGCCTTAAACCCTTTGTGCCGGCGAACGTGACAAACGATATGCTGGCTCTTTCGGACGAGTATATATGGCCGGACGGCTATTCTTATGATTTCAATCACGACGGACGCTTCGATGCGACCGAAACACAAACCGATGCGGCCTGGCTGGTAAGGTGGGTGAGGGGATTTCGTCATCCAGAAACCGGAATGAAAAAGGAGTGGTTTCTTGGGCCTATCAATCATTCCGTACCGGCTTTGATGGTACCGCCGGGGCATCCGCGTTGGCTATATGGAACCGAGGTGACTGAGGCCGAGCGAGAACGCTTTATCGACTTTCAAAAAACTCATCAGGCCCGCCAATCGGTCCTTTTCGTCGGTTCCGGCGATGGGATGCTGCACGCTTTTGACGCAGGTGTTTTTCGTCATGGCGACAACCCGGAGACGCCCGGCATCAAGGAAAACCGCGGCTATTTTCTGTGGGAAGAAAAGAATGAAACCAGCCCGCATTACTGCGAAAACTATAGCGTTTCCAAATGCCCCAATTACGGCACGGGCTGCGAGTTGTGGGCTTTTATACCGGCCAACCTGATGCCGCGATTGAAAGACAATCTTTTATCAGGCGGAGAGCGCGCCCAAATAAATACCCCATCGACCTTATCCGACGTCTATATCGACACTGACGGTGACGGTCTTGCCGACAGTTGGCGAACCATAGTGGTCTGTGCATCGGGAAACGGAGGGGACAACATCTTCTGCCTCGATGTGACCGATCCAAACAGGCCGACTTCCCTTTGGGAATTCAGTGCAATTGATCTGTTTCGAAATCCTAACGCGCAGGCAGCGGTGCAGATCGGCCGGATTCTGGACCCCCTGACCGAGGAACCCAGGTGGGCGGCTTTTATTTCCACCGGAAAAATGGCGAATAAAGATCAATATCCGGCAGTTTACCTGATCGATATTTCCGATGGAAGTGTGATTAAGCGAGTAACGTTGGATGAGGATGTCGATCTGAATGGTAATAAAATTCTGGATGCCGGCGAGGCTGGTTACGGACAAGGCGGGATTCTCAGCGGTCCTCCGGTGATGGTAGATTCGAACGACAACGGGTTTATCGATCGCTTATACGTGGGATCGGCTCGCGGCCTCGTTTACAAGGTCAATCTCCCGGACGATCCAGAGACTTTAGGCAATTTAACTCATTGCGTGCTCAATACCGATATTACGGATAAGGACGGCAACCAAATACCGATGGAACAACGACAAAATGCCATAAACACGACGCCAACAGTAGTCGTCGAGAATGGCATCGGTGAAGATGGAATTTTGGATAGCCGTATACGAATTGTGTTTGGTACAGGTGACAACCCCAATGAAAACAGAAGCATTAACACGACTGAAACCCGCAATTATATCCTTTCCTACGTCGATAAGGCCGCCATTGGAGAATGCAACCCAATCAAACACGAGTTGGACTGGTTTTACGAGTTGGAAGAAAATCACAAAGTGCGCGCCCCGATCATCGCAGCAGCCGGCCAACTTTACATTGGAACCACGACGGCCGAGGTCGAAGATCAATGTGTGGCTCTTCGCACGGAAAACAACGATTTAGGGCTTTTGACCGTCATGGACATGAAAGGAGTGGTTTATCTGAATCGGAGGATGGGGAATGTTCAATTAGATCCATTGTTAGAAGACCAGCACATCTAT
>JBATHN010000606.1:0-2594 GCA_049666885.1 Desulfobacterales bacterium | reverse complement strand
AAAGCGTTCCAGACCGCTGAAGATATGCGGCGGACGAGCCAGGTTGATGCCGGCCCAGCCGGCGCGCAGCCATTTGAAGACGCCGAAGCGCACAGTTGGCAGGGCGTCGTCGGTCTCGATATAGATTGAGACCGAATAAGAATCGTACATGTAGGACTTGACCAAGCCGAGACCGGCATAGCTCACACCGGCGTGACCGGTATACAGATAGTCCCAGTTGTCATCAGCGCCGATGATCACTCCCTTTTTGCCGACATCGGAGACGCCTTTTTGCCTCGACAGACAGATGAAAACGGGACGCCCCTCGTGTTTCATCAGAATTAGGGTTCGGTAGAGATCATATTCGAAGTATGCCCCCGAGTGCTGGTCGGGTGAATTGACGATATGTTCGATGCCCGTGATGAATTGTGGTGCTTCCAAGACCGGCAGCGTTTCCCAGAGCTTTGGAAGCGCGTGCTCCGGCGTGTCGATATCGGTCCAGTGCGACAGGCGGATGGACGCAGGCATGGTGACGATGGCCGGAATATCCGGGTTGTAGGTCAGTTGCAGGATTTGGGACAGAGAGCGGTGGATGTCGAATTCGTGATAGGCGGAGACGGCACCGTTGAACGTGCCGGCATGGTAGAGCACGTGCGGGTTTTTTGCCCCGGTCACAAACCGCATGAGGGCCGAGATCTTGTCGACTTGAAACGTTTCGCCCCCGGCCGCATCGGACCCCACAAAGGAGAGCAGATAGCTCAACTCTCCGCGCAGCGACGCGTCGACCACCTTTTCGATGCCGCTTTCCATGGTGTAGCCACAGACCGGCAGGAACAGCAGCAAGAACACCGCCAGCCGGCAAAATAGGAATTTACGAATATATTGGGCCTGCACGGGAAAGGCAGCCATCGGGTCCATTCCGGTATTTTTTCCTGTTTGGGTCACGGCAGAGGCTGGGTATTTTTTCATTGGAGCGCCGGCACCGGGAACACCTTTAAGCGCATGTTTCGGCCGGCGGAACGGTGTCGACAGTCTTCAGCACGGTTTCGGCTTCAGACTCGGAAACATCGGTCCAGTTTTCATAGGCATCGGCAACGGCAAACCGGGGGCTGGATCGAATGTTCGGGCAGTAAAGCGCATGAACCTGCCGGGCGATCTCATCAACGGCAGCGGCGTGTCCGGTCGGCACGGCGACGATCATTTGGACTGCACCACAGCGGGCCAACGCTTCGACGGCCACTCGCATGGTATACCCGGAAGCCAGGCCGTCGTCAACCACGATGACGGTTTTACCGGAAAGATCGGTCATCGGCTTTCCGCCGCGCAATCGTCTTACCCTCTCGGCAACCTTGATTCGGGTCTTGTCGATTCCGGCCTGGACTTGGTCTCGGCTAAGACCCGATTGGCGTATCAAGGCCTCGTTCAGCAGCAGGGACCCATCGAAAGCCACGGCACCATAACCGGCCTCGGTGTTCCATGGCAGGGTGATCTTGCTCACCACCGCCACATCGAGCTTAAATCCCAGGGCCCGGGCGACGACTGCCGCCACTGGAATACCGCCGGCCGGAATGCCCATTACAACGGCATCCGATTCTTTGATCATATCGCTTATACACCGACCGGCGTGAGTCCGGTCTAAAAACACGGATTGGCACTCCCTCAAGTGGGGCAGATAATAAATATTGTTTTCAGTACAGGTGTTCATCGCATCCTGACAATGATCTATTTGCCGAAGTCGAACCCGGCAACTGGCCGAATGCGGCAGCCGGTAGAATTCAGTGAGAACCTCAAAGCATCCATTCATAAATGGGCCATTTTCATGTATCGTGGCTGCCATGAGCGTTTAAAACCAAATTGCGGCTAATGACCACCTATTGAGGAGTTGTGGGGGAACTTAAGGACGGGTCTCAATAAAGTCAACCGCACAACAGCAGCCGTTGATAGCCATATCTGCTTTCAAGGCGGGCCATTTACGCAAACCGCCCAATGTGGTAAGCACCCAAGGATTCTTTCCGTTAGGAGTGCGTCATGCATGGCTTTAACAAAGGAAACAGTCCCGGGAAGCCCGGCCGCAGCCTGATCGGCGTTATACTATCCGCTACGCTCTGCCGCATCCTTTTGAACGTCGCCCGACGGTACGCTTATCCTTTCGCACCGGTGCTCAGCCGAGGCCTGGGCGTCCCTCTGGCCGCCGTGACCTCGATGATTGCCGTCAACCAGGCCACCGGCGTTCTGGGCATGCTGTTCGGGCCTCTGGCGGACCGTTTCGGCTACCGCCTGATGATGATGACCGCCATGGGACTGTTGGTGTCCGGTATGCTGGCAGCCGGCCTGGCGCCGCATTACGGCGTTGTGATGGTCTGCCTGTTTCTGGCCGGACTAGGCAAGAACATCTTCGACCCGGCGATTCAGGCTTATGCGGGTGAAAACATATCTTTCGAACGCCGGGGCCTGGTTATCGGTGTTCTGGAATTCAGCTGGGCCGGCAGCACACTGATCGGGGTGCCGCTGATCGGCCTGTTGATCGACCGCTACGGGTGGCGCTCGCCATTTTTCGCCTTGGCCGCGGCCGGCCTGCTCGGGCTCCTGGCTCTGATGCTGACGGTGGGCCGGGA
>JBATHN010000605.1:0-4329 GCA_049666885.1 Desulfobacterales bacterium | reverse complement strand
ATATACAAGCCCTAATGCAGGCCTTGGGCCGCATCCAAATCAGTGTTCAGGTTTCGGGTTTCAGGATTTGGGGTTTGCTGACACCTGGCACCTCATATGAAACTTAACGGTACCATACCCAATAGAAAGGTCATCTGTAGTAGATAGTATCCCGTGTATTGAGGTATTCAGAAATCTCAAATCCCAAGCACCAAATTCCAAGGAAATCCCAAATTTCAATATCCAATGACCCAAACAGGTTTGTCATTTTGAATTTTGGTCATTGTTATTTGTTTGTTATTTGTTATTTGCGATTTGGAATTTTTCACCGAAACTAAAAAGATTCCTCTTCGATCAAACTGCCCGCTTTTCAGGCCAGCGGCTGGGCTGAAACCTGAATCCCTATTCCCGATAATTCAAGTGGTTTAACTTTAACAACACATCTTCACATCTTGCGGAGAAGTTACAATCTAAGACTCTAATGTCGCCAGAGCGATTTCGTCCTTAGCCGGACATTCCGCCGACTGATAAATCCTGTTCGATCTACGCTTTTCCGGCGGCGAAACAATCGTCATTTTGTTCGGCCGGTCGGGCTTCTCACCACCCACAGTTGCGAACTTGGTTTTTCGTGAACCCAAGGGCAAAAATTGACATTTCCGGCCGATACAGTACAATTAACAAGTATCGATACTCTACCCGATCAGCGGCGGTCGATTTGCAGAAGGACGTGTCGAGGTTGAGACCGCGAGTCGCCTTAATCACTGAATGAACAGGAGGGAAAATGAAACTATCGGCCATCGCAGCGATTGCGGTCATCGGTTTTGGTCTCGTGGGATTCGGCGGGTGTGCCCCCCGTACCCAAGTTGCGTTGAAATACCAACCGGCGCTCATCAAGCAATTTCCCTGCCGCAGGAGCATTTCAATTGTCACCTTTAAAGACGATCGTAATAAAACCACAATCGGTGAAACGCAAAAGGGCGAGCCGATTTATGCGACCGCCTCTGTCTCCGAATGGATATCCAGGGCACTCTACGATGAACTCAAGCGTGCCGGCTGTCGGGTCGAATATCACGACGCGTCTTATGCATTCGATACCGATGTCACGCTCACTGGCGAAATAAAGGGCCTCAACATAATTCAGATGACGTACACCGAATACGATTCCGACATGCGTTTGAACATTATCCTCGAGAAGCAGGGCCAACGCGAATTTAGCAAGGAGTACTACAGCACCTTCACGAAGAAGACGCTCCCGTCTTCCGGTGTCTCCGAGGCGGTTCTCACCGAACTGCTGCAGGGAATGATTCAGGAAATCGTACCGGACCTGCGCAGCCGTCTCGAGTGAAAAGAACCCAATTTCTTGTCCTTTTGACGCCGAAAATAAAACCTGTCAACTGAAAGGATGATGCGGCGTGGCCATTCAGCAAAAGCGCGGTCCGGCACCAATCATTGGTGTATTACAGCAGAAGGTGTTCGGACTACCTGTCGATCTTGCGGTCATTTTCAGCAACTATAAAAATGCCTACAAGAAGAGAATTGAAAAACGTCAGCGCTGGTTCATTGTGAGACTATCGTTCTTGAAGCCTTTTCTCGAATTAGACGAAAAGATCCTGCAGGTCACGACCGGGCATTCGCCAACAACCATTTTCGAGAAAATGGGCGTCGGTTGGGTTTTCGTTTATCTAAAACGATCGCTGCTGGTGTTTACCGACCGCCGTATCTTTCATGTTCCGACAACCCCCGCTTATCGGTACCGCAATTCTATCGCCCAGATTCCATACCGCCTCTGCCGTTCGATCAGAATGAAAGGCCGAAACCTGATCCTCGTTTACAAAGCCTCAGGGGTGACGGAAACGTTTTTCAGCCTTGCCGGAAGAGAAAAAAAGAAAATCGGGGAAATTCTGAAAGCGGTACCGGTGGCAAATGACGGTGCGGCTGCCGGTGGCCGGACGCATCTTTGCCCGCGATGCGCTGCGCCGCTATCCGGATCCGGTCATACGTGCCGACAGTGCCACCTCAAATTCAAAACCGGCACACTTGCGGCTTTGATGGCGGTTCTGTTGCCGGGAGGGGGATATTTTTATATCCGCCAGCCTTTTCTTGGTGCCATGGCGGCCATTACAGAAATCACCTTGCTGGCTGTGATCGGCACCACATACAGCAACTTGATCTACGGTGACAAACCGTTCTTGTTGGTTGGTGCCGTAACCCTTTTTATTCTCGAAAAAATAGCCGCCGCCGTCCATGCCGGTGTTTTCATCAAAGAGTTTGTGCCACGCAAAAAAAAGTTTAACTTTCAGTCGGTCAGCGGTCAACCCACCTAATGAGATTGTTCCAACCGCTTGGCGTTTGGTGCGTTGCGACGATTGGTGATGCCGTCAGAAATCGAACCCCAGAAAGCTTCTTCGAAACCGTCCTACCGGTTCCAGGAAAAAAGCCACGCGCCAATCGCCAGGAAGGTAAGGGTCATCAAGGCCAGGACGGCCAGCTCAGGGCCCACGTCGATCAGACCGGCGCCATCGTTCATGATCTTTCTGACGGCCTTCAGAAGGTGTGTCAGGGGAAAAATATTTGCAAAGCTTTTGACCCAGTGGGGCGCCCCCTCTATCGAGAACCAGACTTCGGACAGAAACATCATCGGCCATGCGATGAAGTTCAGTAATCCGGTCGCAAATTCCTCGCTGGTTCCCCGCGATGCGATTACCAATCCCAGCGCGGTCAAGCTGAGACTGCCGACAAAAAAAACGACCGCCAGATCCACATATGAGCCTTCAACATGAAATGAAAAGATCAAATCGCAACCGATCCAAACCACCGCAAGAGTGAACATCAGCAGAAAGATCCGCGAGAGCATCTGGGCGCTCAGATATTCGAAGGCCGTCAGCGGTGTCGCCTTCAAGCGCTTCAGAACGCCGTTCTTGCGGTAGCGGACGACCACGTATCCCACCCCCCATAATGCGCTGAACATCATGTTCATGGTCAGAATTCCCGGGAAAAACCAGTCGACATAACGGATCTGCCGCCCGCTGATTTCATTCTTGCGGGCCGGCAGACTCAGGTCAGGCGGCATCAGACTGCTGCGGAAGATCTTTTCCACGATGTAGCCCTTGGGAGAGGTATTGTTGAGCCAGTACGGGTAGGGCGGCGGACCGGCCTTTATCAAAAAATCGATTCTGTAGTGTTTGAGTTTGTCGAATGCGTCGGCGGCGGTTTTGAACCCGACGAACTGAATGTATTGTGTCCGACGAAACTGTTCGGGAATGTCCAAAGATGTGGGTACCGCGTTTTCGGTTTCAACCGGAAAGACGCCGACCTTGTATTCGGTATAGCGATCACCTCCGAAAATCAGGCCGAATCCGCCAATGATCAGAAACGGGAACAGGAAGTTCCATCCGAATGCGGCCCGATCACGCAAAAATTCACGATTCCTGGCGACAAAAAGCGTCCAAAGCCTATTGAACTGCATTGTTATTCTCTCAGCTGACGTCCGGTCAATGTAAGGAAGACATCTTCGAGGTTCGGTGAACGCACCGCCATTTCTTTCAGATCGATATTCTTGGCGACAAGTTCCGCCACAAATCCGTTGAGATCATCGGTCATGATCTCGATTCTGTCTTGAACAACACGGAAGGGAACGGTAAGAGGCGGCTGCGATGGGTTGAAACTCGTCATCGGCAGCTCTACGGTAACACCGCCACAGTGGCGTTTGATCAGCTCCGCGGGAGATCCCCGGGCGATGATGCGGCCGTAATCCATGATGGCAATCTCGTCACACAGGGTCTGTGCTTCTTCCATGTTGTGGGTGGTCAGTACGATCGTTCGGCCACCGGCCTTGATGTTCTGAACAATCTCCCAGAGATTGCGGCGCGCTTGGGGATCGAGACCGGTGGACGGTTCATCAAGGAAAACCAGTTCGGGTTTGTTGACCAGTGCCAGAGCCAGCATGAACCGCTGCCGCTGCCCGCCCGATATGCGGTCGTTGTATTGGTTCAGAAAGTCCTGCAGGTGACACATGACGATCAGTTCCTGCAGATCAGCTGTTTTCGTATACAGATTTTGAAAAGTGGCCAGGGTTTCATGTACCGTTAGAAACGACAGCAGAGCGGTTTGCTGAAACAAAATCCCCACCTCTGCCCGAAACGTATCGGTTCGCGGCCGGTCCTTGTAGAGGATTTCGCCTTCCGTCGGTACGATGATGTCCTCGATAACCTCTATGGTGGTTGTTTTGCCGGCGCCGTTCGGACCCAACAGGCCGAAACAGGTTCCCTGCGGAATGGCAAAGGAAACCCCTCTGACGGCCTCCTTACGACCGTACTTTTTGACCAGGTTTTTAACTTCGAGAAGAGCCAT
>JBATHN010000604.1:0-1927 GCA_049666885.1 Desulfobacterales bacterium | reverse complement strand
CTTTTGTTTGCAAAGAAGACATCTACCTGAAAAAACTGGTTCGTTATATTCACTTGAAGGGAACTGGGACATACGGCAACCCACCTAGCTGAAAAGCTGAACAGAACAGTAGCCGGGGTTGTGTATGTCATTCGAAGAGGAGAGAAATTGGCCAAACAACGGGGTTACAAGCTTTTGGAGTGATAGGTTACTTAAGTAATAAGAGCGTCCCTTTTGCCTCCATCCTGCAACCACGGATTCAGAGCTGCAAGACTAATTTATAAGATTGGGTAATTGAACCCGCGGGGGGAAAAGAAGAGAACTGATTTATGCATTGTGGGAACAAGCGTTCTTCGATGCGTAGAATTATCCGCTGCTATCAATCGAGCAACATTAACATCGCTGGAGCTGCGGGCAGGCTTGGCTTGCGAGTTGTTTCCACGCGCAATATGTCCAAATATATCGTCCCATAGCCTTTATAGTCAAGACCACTCGTATAATAGGTGCCGCTTGGACTATCATCGACGCTTGTCGGTGGCGCTTGCTTTGTTGGTTCAATCTGTGTGTCCTCATGCCACTCGTTCCAAGAGGTCACCAGGAGCATGTGGCCAATATCTCGGTCGGTTAGGGTCCTGGCTTTCCGGAGCATAGCCCTGAATAGTGATCCCTCCTCATCTGCCTCTGTCAATTTTCGTGAAAGAGGGGAATGACCCGGCCGAACACCCCTATCATTGAATCCAGGGGACACCGCTGGAACGTAGTCCGTGCCCACGCTGTCGGCGAGTGCTTTCCATCCTGCCTGACTCTCATAATATGCATTGACCATGGCTTGCCCGGCATATCCCGAAGCCCCCATACTTCCGTAAACATCGTAGTTCATAATCGCGTCTAATAGGCCTATATCTCCTGGCGAAGATGGCGGCCAGCCAAACACCTGGTCACCCATGATATATATCTGGAATCCCGCGCTTGCCGCAGCATTACGCATCATCTCCACAGTACTCTGGAGTGTGCCACGGGAGGAAAGCACTCTAGTCAAGTACACAATGATGACGGGCTTACCATGGATCTTTAGGTAATTGGGATGGCCAAAATATTTGCTTGCGAGATAGGTGATATCGGGACCGATATTCGCATAGTCCTTAAATTCTTTCGTTCTCCCGGTTGTTTCATAAAAAATCACGATCTTTAGGTTGCCCAGGTTGGCATTATTAAGTACGTAGTTTAGCAAGCTAACATCTTCGCGAGAATCGGGACCCCACCAACTTGCAGACCAGAAATCAATACCAGCATTCAGACTCCACATGATATGCTGATTTATTACCGCTTCCTCCCGATCGTTGTACTCACCCAACTCCGGAAGCTGCGCTGGTATCAAATGCTGTCTTAAATAGTTGCGGCCATGGAAATCATTATAATACCATGGATAATAGTGAACGCCGATTTTATAATAATTATCTTCGGCCCATGCCACTCCAAGAATACTGAAACTGAATAAAAGCGTGGCGACTCCCGCAATGAGAAGTTGCTTCAACTTCATGCTTCACACTCCTTTTGTGACAAGAATTTGTTTTCTGCCTTGACGACCGTGGCATAGAGACGTTTAGTGTTTCAAACCGCCGTATACCCGAGATATCGTAATTTGTAGTTACGGCGCGGTCTACACGGAATGTGCTCATAAATTACCCAAAACAAGACCCAACCTGACCCGCCCCCGCTTTTTGTACCAGTTCTTAAGTTAGAGTTGAACCCCATTCCGAATAATATTGGATAGGAACTTGGTTTTTGTAGGGCCGAGGATGCCAGAAAGGTGAGTGGGTGTCAATGGCAAGGGCAACGCAATATGAATGAACGTGACTTTGTTACATTGTTGATTCTTATTGAGTTCTCTCTGTATCGTTTTTGCGCCTGCCGGCAATTCCGAGTATCGGCTTACCCTGTTGCAACA
>JBATHN010000603.1:0-2847 GCA_049666885.1 Desulfobacterales bacterium | reverse complement strand
TGGCCAGCGCGCTGAGCTACATTAACCACCTGATCCACCAAGGCCTGGTATCCCAGGTTCTGGCGGTGTGTGCCTCTACCGGCGACACCTCGGCCGCAGCCGCCTTGTACGCGTCTTATCTGAATCCTCATATCAAGTCGGCCGTGCTGCTGCCTCATAAAAAAGTCACCCCCCAACAACTTTCCCAACCGCTTGGAAGTGGCGCGGCTGTTTTTGAAATCCCGGGCGTCTTTGACGATTGCATGAAAGTCGTCGAACGTCTGTCAGACGAATACGATGTCGCGTTGCTCAACTCGAAAAACGCCTGGCGGATATTGGGGCAGGAATCCTATTCGTATGAGATCGCCCAGGATTTTGAATACGACCTGCGCGACAAAGTCGTCATCCTGCCGATCGGCAATGCCGGAAATATAACGGCCGTAATGAGCGGGTTCTTAAAGTTTCATGAAACCGGAATCATCGGCGACTTGCCGAAGATCATCGGCGTGCAGTCACAACACGCCAATCCGGTTTATCGGTACTATCTTGAACCGAACCCGTCAAAGCGGAAGTTTGTGCCGGTTACGGTCAAACCAAGTGTGGCCCAGGCGGCCATGATCGGCAACCCCGTCTCCATGCCCCGGGTCATCCACCTGGTGGATCGCTATAACCAGGAGGCCGGACGGCAGCGGGTTTTTTTCGTCGAAGTGACCGAGCAGGCCATCATGGACTGGGGACTGCTGGCCAATCGCAACGGTCACATTGCTTGCACACACGGCGGGGAAGCTCTGGCCGGCTTGGCGATTGCCCGGAAACAGGGCCTGGTCGATGACGACGACATTGCGGTTATCGATTCAACTGCCCACGCTTTGAAATTCGCCGGTTTCCAGCAGATGTATTTCGAACAGCAGTTCCCTCCGGAATACGGCATCACGGTCGATCCGCAGTTGATCAACACACCGCTGTACCTCCGCCCGCAAGGCCTGGAAAAATTACCGGCGCCAGGAAAACCACTGAGCGGCCTTGATTTCGACCTGTTCGTGCGGCGTGTGTCTGAGGAGATCGCAGACAGATTGAACCTGAAAAAACCATGAGCGCCTTGCGGCCCAGCGCGCAGTCGGCGGCGGGCTGCCGGCGTCTAACCGACCGATGAGGGACATTTAATATGAGAAGAAATCGAATTTTGTGGGCGGCCTGTGCACTTTTGCTCATCGCTTGCGCCGCAGACCGGACCGATTTGCGAAAAAGGGAAGTCGCCTACAGGGACCTCGGCAAGCAGTACTATCTGGCCGGAGATTTCACGAGCGCCTTGAAGTATCTGCTGGAAGCCGAACAGATGTATCCCGATGATCACATACTGCAGAATTATTTGGGCCAGGTTTACCTGGCCAAGGGCAAGCCTAAACTGGCCGTCACACACTTCGAGCGGGCTTTGCAGCTGAAGCCCGATTATGCGGTCGCCAAAAACAACCTCGGGGTTGCCTACCTGAATGAGCAAAAGTACGACGAGGCAATTGCTATTTTCAAAGAAGTCTCCGGCGACCTGTTGTATGCAACACCGCACTATCCTCTGACCAATATCGGGTATGCCTATTACATGAAGAAGGACTACAAGGAGGCGGAGATCTACTACCAGAAAGCACTGGAACTGGAACCCAGTTTTCCTCTGGCCCTCAGGGGGTTGGGGCGGACCTATCTGGCCATGGGAAAAGGTGCCGCGGCACAGGCGGCCCTGACCGCGGCCATCGACAGTGACCCGACGTCTGCAGAGGCCTACTACGAACTTGGAAAATCCTATCTTTTGCTGCAGAATCCTGCCAAGGCCAAGGCCGCTTTTCAAAAAGCCGTGCAACTCAAACCGGATTCTCTCGAGGCCAAGGCCGCAAGGAGTGAACTGATGAAGCTGCAAAACGTTCCTTAACGCAAGTGACGGCACGATCCAAATAAAAAACCCGCCTTTCTCAGACACAGAGAAGGCGGGTTTTCTTTTCTGCCGAATGCGTTAGATAGCCCGGCGCTGCTCGAGCTGAACGATGCGCGGGGTGATAAAGATCAACAATTCATTGTTGGTGGTGTTTTCGTTCTGCGTTTTGAATAACCAGCCCATCAGGGGGATGTCCTTGGCTCCCGGCCAGCCCGATTCGGATTCCTGTTCGTTTTTCTTTATAATACCGCCGATGACGATCGTGTCGCTGTCGTTGACCAGCAGTTCGGTCTGGGCTTCGTTGACGTTGAGAGACGGCACGCCGAGGGTGATGGTACCGATGTCGTTTTTGGTGATGTAGATTTTCATCAGGATGCGGTCATCCGGTGTCACGGTTGGTGTCACCTCCAGCAGCAGGTCGATATTTTTAAACTTTACGGTCGCGTTGCCGGATGAATCCCGTTCCAGGTAAGGCCACTCGACGCCCTGCTTGATTCTGGCCTTCTTGTTGTCAAGCGTAACGATCTTCGGTGCGGTGATGATCCGGCCCTGTTTGTTGGCCTCCACGGCGTTGAGCGTGGCGTCCAGCGTCAATGGCGTCCCGGCCAACTTGGTGAAGTTGAACCCGATTGTCGAAGAAGAGTTCGATGGGAAATTCATGGCCACGTCGCCGCCTATAAAATTAGTGCCACCTGTCGGACCCCAACTCATGTTCCATTCGATGCCTAGTTCCATCGAGAATTCTTCGCTGACTTCGACCACGCGGGCCTCGATGATGACCTGCGGCGTTACGGTGTCGATGCGGCTGACGATCTCTTTGATCTGAGAGACCTTGGAGACGGTGTCGGTGACGATCAGCTGATTGTTGCGCTGGTCTACGCTGATGCTGCCGCGGTCCGGCGTCAATACTTTCTGGGCCAACGGCAGGACTTCACCTTTGGCAT
>JBATHN010000602.1:0-2267 GCA_049666885.1 Desulfobacterales bacterium | reverse complement strand
GCGCTCGTCTTCCCCCTCTATGCCGGACTTCGGCAGTGGCAGGCGGCAGGGACCCATGCCGCAGTTTTTGCAGCAGGTGCCCTGGGTGCCGATGGCGCAGGGCTTCATGGTCACCGCCCTGTCAAAGGCGGTTTCGACCCCGAGTTCATGCGCGCGCTCAATCATCTGTTGGGTGGCCGGGTCGACCGAGGCGGCTACGGGGTCAGCCAGTTTGGGGGCCTTTTCTGCCGTGGGTTTTTTTTCGACTGCCATTAAACGTCCCTCCTTGGGTTAATTGATGAACCTCATGAGAAATCTATCTATTGTCAACCAGCCGTGCCGATCACTTGATTTTAAAATGACACCGCAACCGGGTGTGCCTATGGTGGCAACCGTTACGATCAGACAACCGATGTTTTTCTCTACCACCAGGGCCGGTGGCGAACCATTGTTAGGCGAGAACCCGAATGTTGAACGGACCATTAATCGGGATCCGGTTTTCCCGACATGAGGCACTGACCGTTGGTAAGGTCCAGCGACTTAATTTTTCCGGCGACAAAGCGACGCTCTCCGAAAAGATCGATCAGCCAAAATCCCTCACCGTCAGCCTCGATATTCGCCACGTCCTTCATCAAACGGTTTTCCGTCTGCACCCCGTTCAGATAAACGGTCGCCAAGCACATTTGACCCTCTGCAATTCGATTCTCATTGCTGGATCATCAGTCGATCCAGTATATCTGCGGTCGCATCGAGCGCTTTTCCCCTTTCAAGCTCCCGGCCTTCAAGGCCGGCTTCGAAGACTTCCGGGTCTTCTGGAACAGCCCCAATCACGTCCAGACGGTTTTGCTTGAGTGTGGATTCGATCCTGGCCCGAATTTGCTCAGAAGGCATCTTGTTGAGCACCACGGCGACTTCTTTTTGAATTCCGGACGCCAGGTCCCTTATCTTTGACGCCATTACCATCGATTCATAAGACGGCTCGACCACAAGCAGCACCTTGTCGATAAACTGATCGATTCCCCTGCCGAAATGCTCGACGCCGGCCTCCATGTCGATAATGGCGATGGTCTTTTCGGGCAGCCACAATTTCTTCAGGAATTCGCGGCTCAACACCCCCATGGGACAGGCACAGCCTTCGAGGGACTGCAGGATCTTGCCGATGCTGACCAGCGATAGGTGATCTTTGCGCTGCAGATGATCGATCGGCAGGTCGTCGACGGAGAGCTGGGTTCGACTCAAGATGTCGGAACTCTTCATCTTTTCTTTCAGACTGGCCTTGCCGCCGACCATCTCCAGCAAGGGTGCCGGCGGGTGATCGAAGCCGAGCATTCTAAAGAGGCTCGAGTTGGACTCGTCCGAGTCGACAACCACAACGGACAGTTCTCTTTGTAGGGCGGCTTTGGCGAGCAAGGCGACGACCGTGCTCTTGCCGCTCCCACCTTTTCCGCAAACAGAAATTTTCATGGCTTTCCTTTGCTGTCCGGTTTGTGCCGTTTCGTTCGGCAGAGCAGAGGCCCCTAATGATAGAATTCCCTTAAAAAAATAAAATTCCTCATCTTTAAATTGAATCGCTTGATGCAGGTGCAAGGCTGTTTGTCGTCGAAGCCGACGCATGCAGTCCGTTCACAAACAATCGGTTCCGCCCTCCTCGGCCCGCGGACCAATTTGGACTCGGCAAGCCAAGAAGGGCGTACTTTAGGACCGGACCATTGGCGAATCCATTGCTGGAAGGAGGTCCGTCTGGTGATGGAAGGAGCAAGGAGCATGCCACGGGGGCAGCAGGAGGGGTGGTCATTCAAGTGTATAAAAATATAAGGCAAATCGGAGAAAAAAGACCGGCAGGACCGATAGGCTGATAGACCGATAGGCGAGACAACAGTGCAAGTTGCAATGTTACCGTTGGCGGCTGCGACCGTCCGAATCGGGCACATCGATACCGAAGGCCTTGATCTTGCGGTACAGCGTGCTGACATCGACGCCCAGGTCGCGGGCAGCCAGCTTCCGATTGCCGCTGCGTCGCTCCAGGATTTCGGTGATCAGCAGTTTTTCCATGGTCCGCAGGCTCATGGGGCTGAGGCCCTCGGCCGAAGTGTGCAGGCCCGCGCGCAGTTCCGGCGGCAGATGATGAAGTTCGATAATGCCGCCACGGCACAGTACGAATGCCTGCTCGATGATGTTTTCCAGTTCGCGGACATTGCCCGGAAAATCGTGCTCCAAAAGGCGGGCCATGGCTTCGACGGAGACACCGGCAACGTCTTTGTCTTGAAGGCGGTTGAATTTGGCAACAA
>JBATHN010000601.1:0-4924 GCA_049666885.1 Desulfobacterales bacterium | reverse complement strand
CTGTTCGCTTCCGGCCGATAAAACCCTCAGACGAAGAACAGATGCGTCAGCTGTTCTACCGGTTTTCAGATGAAGCGGTGTATTATCGCTATTTCGGCCATGTGAAGGCGATGCCCCACGCCAAGATGCAGCAGTATGTCAACGTCGACTGGAGCAACACGATGTCGATTGTCGGACTGGTTGAAAGCGGCGATAAATCACGGGTGATCGCCGAGGCGCGTTACATTATCGAGCGAGAGCGGCCGTACGCCGAGGTGGTCTTTGTCGTCGATGAAGCCTACCAGGGACAGGGCATCGCAACTTACATGTTTCGGATGCTTGTTCGTCTGGCAAGGGAAAGAGGGGTTCAAGGGTTCACCGCCGATGTGCTTTTTTCGAACCTGGGAATGATGAAGGTGTTTCGCAACGGCGACCTGCCGGTCAAAGCGGAACTGAAAGATGGAATTTATCACCTCTTCATTCCGCTTTACGATGACCGATCCTGATTCCACCTCACCGGACATGTCCGAGAAAGGAGGCACTATGAAAGGCAAAGCACGATCCATTGAGCGAATCGTGGAGGAGCAGATTAAAAACTGGCAATTGAGCCAGGTGGAAAGAAGAAAGAAAAAGGTTTCGGCACCGGTGATCACCATTTCACGAGAGCCGGGCAGTGGCGGGCGCCTGCTGGCTGAGGAAATTACCCGCGAGCACGCGTTTGATCTGTTTCATCAGGAAGTGCTCCACAAAATGGCCGCCAGTGCTAAAGTAAATGCAACATTACTGGGAACCCTTGACGAACGCGCCCTCAACACCCTTGAAAACTGGATTGCCTCCCTTGTTCATGAGCGTCACTTGTGGCCGGACCAGTACATGCAACATCTCATGAAGGTGATCGGAATTATCGGTAAGCACGGTGGGGCTGTCGTCGTCGGGCGCGGTGCCAATTATATTCTACCGCCCGAAAACCGCTTCCGGGTCCGCGTGGTCGCTCCCCTGGAGTTTCGTGTCGATAATGTGGCCCGTGATTTCGATGTGTCACGGGAAGATGCCAAAAAACGAGTCATACGCACCGAATCAGACCGCCGCGCGTTTATCCGAAAATATTTTAATGCCGACATTTCCGATCCCGTCCAGTATGATCTGGTCATCAACACGGAAAATATCAGCATCGAAACGGCTGCAAGGACCGTCGGCAGTGCGGTCGGGCTTTAACACGAAAATAAGGGTTAGGCGTCTGATTCCGGATTCGTGGGGATCGGGATTTTTATGAACTCGATCCCCTCTTCCTTCAAGGTCTTTTCCTCTTCCGGCGAGCTGGTCCCGCGGATATTGCGCTGCTCGGTGACCCCATAGTGCATTTTCAGCGCTTCTTTGGCGAAATCGCATCCGACGTTGTCGAAATTTTTTTCGATGAAATCGTTAATTCTAAGGCTGAGTTGCTCCATTTGAGCCGCCGTACTTCCGGATGGTGGAGAAGACCTGGCGGATGATTTAATCGCAAAGGTCGACGGGATTCTCGTGACGGCCGTCATGTCACACACCGGACAGGCAATGAGGCCCTTCTTTTCCTGATCCTTGAAAGTTTTCTCGTCTTCGAACCATCCCTCGAAAGAATGTCCGTTGACGCATTGGAGATCGTATGCAATCATGCCGTTTTACCCGAGACAAGAATAATCAGCCCCACCGAGGAGCGCAATTCGGAACCGGTTGATTCCTTTCTGAAAGCGATATAAATTCAGTTACTTTTAATGAAAGTATTGACATAGTAATCTCTGATACGGAAAATGTATCATACAATCTGCCGCCGGTTTCGTCAAATCCCGTCTGAAAATGAAGACGATAAAGGTTCCGGGCAATTTACCACGCCGGAAGGGCGGACGGCGTTGAATCTGCCTCACTCTTGTGGCGCAGCTTTTGCGCAGCATGCCCGCAACCACACAATCGTGTTCGGCTAGCGGCAGTAACCTGAATGTTACCATGACAATCGAATCGGATTTTCTTATTATTGGCAGCGGCATCGCTGGCCTCTCTTTTGCTCTCAAAGTAGCCGAACATGGCAGCGTAGCACTGGTCACCAAGAAGGCTGTGATGGACAGCAATACCAATCTGGCCCAAGGCGGAATCGCTTCCGTGTTCAGCCCGCTGGATTCTTTTGACCTTCACATTCGTGACACCCTCGCGGCCGGAGACGGGCTCTGCAATCCGGACGTGGTTGAAATTGTCGTCACTCAGGGACCGAATCGCATCCGGGAGCTGATGGCTCTGGGTGTCAGTTTCAATCTGAAAGCGGCTCCGGATACCGCTTCCGATGCAGAGACCTTCGACCTCGGTCAGGAGGGCGGCCATAGCCGAAAGCGGATCGTGCACGCCCAGGACATGACCGGCCGGGCCGTCGAAGAAGTTCTGGTGGAACGCGCCCGCAATCACTCTCGCATCACGCTTTTCGAAGATCATATCGCCATCGACCTGATCACCTGCTCGACCCGCATGAAGCGGGGGCTTGTCACCACCACCCATGAAGACTTCTGCTGCGGCGCTTACGTTCTGAATCGTCGGACCAATCAAATCGACACCTTCAAATCCAAGATCACTCTCCTGGCCGCCGGCGGAGCCGGCAAGGTCTATCTCTACACCAGCAACCCCGATATCGCCACCGGTGACGGGATCGCCATGGGCTACCGCGCCGGAGCCACGGTTGCCAACCTCGAATTCGTTCAGTTCCATCCGACCTGCCTATTCCACCCGCAAGCCAAGAATTTCCTTATCTCGGAAGCCGTCCGCGGTGAAGGCGGCACCCTGGTCGACCGGTCCGGGCGCGCTTTCATGGAAGACTACGACCCCCAAAAAGACCTGGCTTGCCGGGATGTTGTCGCCCGGGCGATCGATACGGAGCTAAAAAAGAGCGGGGAGGACTATGTTTTTCTGGACATATCCCACCGGCGGGCGGACTTCATCCGCAACCGCTTTCCGAATTTATACGAGAAATGCCTTGATTTCGGAATCGACATGACCGCCGAACCGATTCCTGTGGTTCCTGCAGCGCATTACATGTGCGGCGGAGTGGTAACGGACCTCAACGGACGGACGGATATCCGCTGTCTATATGCCGTTGGTGAAACCGCCTGTACCGGTCTGCATGGTGCCAACCGCCTGGCCAGCAACTCGCTGCTCGAAGCCTTGGTGTATGCCCAAAACGCGGCCGACACAGCCGTCAAAGAACTGCGGAATCGAGATTTCGGACCCGCCCCCGAGACACCGAGCTGGGACGAAACCGGCACCACCGACAGCGATGAGATGATCATGGTGTCTCACAACTGGGATGAAATCAGACGCCTGATGTGGAATTACGTCGGCATCGTGCGTTCCGACAAGCGGCTGGAAAGAGCCCGGCGACGAATCGAGATCGTCCTGAAAGAAATCCAGGAATACTACTGGAATTTCAAGGTGGTTTCCGATCTGGTCGAACTTCGCAATCTCGCCACGGTTGCGGAACTGATCATCCGGTGTGCCGCGCACCGCAAAGAAAGCCGGGGATTGCACTACAACATTCAGTATCCGCACCGCGATGACCTGCGCTGGAAAAAGGACACCGTTCTGCGAAGACCCCTTGTCGGCTGACCGCACACCGCTTGCAACAAATCACATGGAAATTATTGACAAAAAACCGAAAATGGCTATATTCTAAACGTTTTTTTACTATCGACAGGAAAGCACTTTATGACAGGTCAGTACCTTCTGCTGATTACCCTGATATTACTGTCGGGGTTTTTCTCCTCAGCTGAAACAGCATTGTTTTCTATCAGCAAGGCCCGGGCCCGGTATCTCGCCAAAAAAGGCGACCGGGCCTGCGTGCTGATCAAAAAAATGAAAGAAAACCCCCATCGTCTTCTATCAACCATTCTGATCGGTAACAATCTGGTGAACATCGGTGCCTCGGCTTTGGCCACCGTCATCACCATCGGACTTGTGGCGAACCATGCCGTCGGCATCACCACAGGCGTGATGACCTTATTGATACTGATTTTCGGGGAAATTTTCCCAAAATCGCTGGCAACCCGCAACAATGTTCTCGTCGCCCGTCTGGTCATTCGACCGATATACTGGCTCTCGCTCATTTTTTACCCGATAATCCTTTTTCTCAACTTCATTCCGCTGATCACCGGAAAGATAAAGCACAAGCCGATCGTGACCGAGGAAGAATTGATGACGTTCGTGGAGGTCGTCGAAGAGGAAGGCGAAATCAAGGAGCAGGAAAAAGAGCTGATCCACAACATCTTCGAATTCGACGACACCAATGCCTCGGAAATTATGACCCCCCGAGCGGACATGTTTGTCATCGAGGCCGATGAAAAGCTGGATCTGGAAAAGTTTGTCGAATCCGGTTATACCCGTTTCCCGGTTATCGAAGGGGACATCGATCACGTGATCGGCATTCTGAACATAAAGGATCTCTTTCTTCACTATGTCACAACCAACGGCGAGACTTCTCTTCGCAAAATCATGCAACCACCCTATTTCGTGCCGGAAAACAAGAAGCTCGACTCCCTGCTGCAGGCGTTCAAAAAAAGAAAACAGCACATGGCGATCGTCGTGGATGAACACGGCGGCGTATCCGGTCTAATCACACTGGAAGACGCTTTGGAAGAAATTGTGGGCGAGATCACCGATGAAACCGACAAGGACCAGCCTCAGATCATAAAAATCAAGGCCGACGAGTGGGTGGTTCCCGGCAAATCGGAAATCGAGGAAGTTAACGAAAAAATACCGATGAACATCCTCGAATCAAAGGATTATGATACCTTTTCCGGTTATGTGCTCAACTCGATCGAGCGAATCCCCAAGGAGAGGGAGGAGATCCAGATCGGCAATTTTCTCATCACGGTCAAGGAGATGGACGGCAACCGCATCCGGGAGTATGTCGTCCGTCAGCAGAAACAAGTCC
>JBATHN010000600.1:0-2126 GCA_049666885.1 Desulfobacterales bacterium | reverse complement strand
GGTCACTCTGGCGGCACCGAGAGGGATTAATCCGATTCTGGCGTCCAGAGTCCTGGAGGTGATGACCGCCCTGCTGCCTGAAATCGAGGACGGCCGGCTCGGAATGTCGGCCTTCGAAGCGATTCGGGACCTGCTCGCGGGCAAACGCTGCCTGGCGGTTGGACCGGGTTTGGGACAGGCACCGGGCACCAGGGAGCTCTTGCAGCGACTGGTCGTCGAAAGCCGTCTGCCCTTGGTGATCGATGCCGACGGCTTGAACAATCTGGCCGGAGCAACCGCAATCCTCAAACAGAGCGCGGCGCCGATCGTCCTGACACCCCACCCCGGCGAAATGGCCCGTCTCGCGGAAACAACGGTCGCCGCAGTTCAAACCGACCGTATCGCTTGTGCCCGCGAATTTGCCCAAAGCTTCAAGGTCCATCTTGTCTTGAAAGGAGCTCATACCGTCATCGCCCATCCGGACGGTTTCACATTTATCAATTCGACCGGTAATTCAGGCATGGCCTCAGGGGGCATGGGAGACGTGCTGACCGGTCTGATCGCCGGTTTTATAACCCAGGGGTATCCAGTGGCAGCCGCCTGCCATCTCGGCGTTTACCTGCACGGAGCCGCAGCGGACCGGCAGGCCAAACGCAAAGGCCCTTGGGGTTACCTGGCATCAGATGTCATCGAAGGCATACCGTCTGAAATCAAGCGGCTCCTGGAGCCATAACTTTGGCCCTCTGCAGATGGAACCGCCTTGATCTCCGACGGCGGCAGCCCGAGTAAAAGGAGTGCCGCCACGCAATGAAGCGTTTCTCTTTCGAAACGACAACACACTCGGTCGAAGAGACCCGGGCGTTCGGCGAAAGACTCGGTCGGTACATCACCGCCGGAACGACAGTCGCCCTCACAGGTGATCTCGGCAGCGGCAAGACGGCTTTCGTCCAGGGCATCGCTAAGGGCTTGCATGTACCGTCCGAATATTATATTACCAGCCCCACTTTTACTCTGATCAACGAATACCCGGGAAGATTGCGTCTGCATCATGTCGACCTGTATCGCATCGGAGATCCGATAGAGATCGAGGAGATCGGCTTACACGAAATTCTGGACAGTGATGGTGTGGCCGTCATCGAATGGGCCGAGCGGCTTGGCGCCGAACTGCCGGCGCAGCACATTCGCGTTTTTTTTGAGATGACGAACGATCATGCGCGTCACATGACGATCACGGCAGCCGGATCGGCTGCCGTCGCCGTGCTGAAAAATGTTCTCGGAATTCAATGACCTCCGGCAGGGCCGAGGTCATGGCTTGTAAATCGCTAATAGCGGTCTTTTACACCCATTATTTCGGGCAACCAACCGGTCATTGAATGTCGATTTTTAAAGTAATATTTTTTCGGCCTTACCGGTTGTAAGCGGTCTACTATTAGGCTGGATCTACCAAATGAAAATAGATATCTATTTGTTTTTTTGTGATTTTTCTATTATTATGGAATCATCATTTCCTCAGGTACTTGTTAGTTTCCGTCCATAAATGGCCCTTTTTCGCAATTTCGGCGTCAATCGGCGGAATCGCTTGTGCGGCATACAGAAGTATGCCTCCGCGCAATGCCGCTGATTTCCTTGAACTTACGAAAAATTACCCATTTCTGGATCGGAAAGTTATCAATGTCCTTTATGAAACCGCGGATGGGCACTTGTTAACTCCTGGAACTGTCAAACTTTGGGAGTCTCCCTGGCTATGCTGGGAGTTTATCAATGATTATGGTGAGGAAGGATAATGGGTTTGATTGTACAAAAATACGGTGGCACATCGGTTGGGGACCTCGAGCGGATCGGCAATGTGGCCCGACGGGTGGCGAAGGCATACGACGGCGGTAACAATGTGGTGGTGGTGATTTCGGCCATGGCCGGTGTCACCGACGGGCTGATGAAGATGTCCGCACAGATCAGCGAAAATCCCCAAAAACGTGAGCTGGATGTTCTCCTGGCCACCGGAGAGCAGACGACCGCCGCATTGTTGGCTATGACCTTGTGCGCCATGAACTACCCGGCCCGATCTTTGCTCGGGTTCCAGGCCGAAGTCCACACGGACTGCGACTACGGAAACGCGCGCATCGTAGATATCGGCACCGACCGCATCC
>JBATHN010000599.1:0-1759 GCA_049666885.1 Desulfobacterales bacterium | reverse complement strand
GCCGTTTTTCTCTTTATTGTGGAATGGGTGCGGGTGGACGTGGTGGCCATCGCGATGATGGTGCTGCTTCCCGAACTGGGCTTATTGAACGCCCAGGTTACGTTCAAAGGTCTCAGCAGCAATGCCGTGGTGGCCATCATCGGTGTGATGATCATCAGCTACGGTTTGAACCGGGCCGGCCTGGTCAACCGTATTCTTCAACCTCTATTGAAGTATGTCGGCAACAGTTCGCATCGATTGACAGTTATTTTTTCCAGTTTGATCGCTGTTATTTCGAGCGTGATGCAGAACACCGGTGCTGCCGTGCTTTTCCTCCCCGCCATCCGGTTGGTTACATCCTATAGACTTAAAATCCCCATTTCACGTGTGCTCATGCCCATTGGAATGGCGGCGATTCTCGGCGGCACGCTGACGATGATCGGTACGAGCCCCCTGATCCTTCTCAATGATATTCTGCCCCCGGGAATGCCTAAATTCGGTTTCCTGGAATTGACACCCATCGGTGTCGCCTTGGTTGTCGGCGGGATTGCCTATCTTTCCACGGCGGGCATGCGCCTGCTCGCAGGGCACCCCGGGAGCCCGTCCGGCGTCCGAAACAAAGAAGCCCATCGTGCCGGAGAGGGTATTCTAAATTCCTACCCGTTGATCAAGGGCCCCTTTGAGATTTATGTGCCCGAAGACTACCAGCCCGGCCGGCACCCGCTGTCGGTAGTGGAGATTCGCCGGCGCTATCTCGTCAACATCGTGGCTTCGGCCGACTCCGACGGCACTTGCAAGATCGCCCCTCTTCCCGAGACTACCATCCTGCCGGGCCATATTTTGTGCGTTTACGGCCCCCTGAAAGCCGTTACAAGATTCGTGCAGGATTTCGGGGTGATCCTGAAAGAGGAACCGGAATGTTTCAAGGACAGCATGTTTAACCCTTCCCTGGCAGGAATTGTCGAGGGAGTGGTGTCACCCCGATCGAGTCTCATCGGAAAAACGATCAGAGAAATCGGCTTCCGTGAAGCCTTCGGCTTGAATTCCCTGGCCATTCATCAATCCGGCAAGACCTATTACAGACAGTTGGCTGATCGCCCTTTGCAGGCCGGCGATGCCATACTCTTGCACAGCACCTGGGAGCAGTTGCACACACTGCAGGATCTTCACCAGAACCTGATCATTATCACGCCTTTTGAAAAGGAGTTTCACAAGCCTGAAAAGTCCGGCTGGGCGTTGACCTGCTTTTTGGTGGCACTTTTTCTGATGGTTCTGTCGAGTTTCTATTTTCAAAACCGTCCGTATAATCCGATTCCATTGTCGGTTTGTCTCATGCTGGGCGCCGTCGGTATGGTCCTGACCAGGGTCATAACGATCAGCGAGGCATACCGCGCGGTAGATTGGCGCACCGTCTTTTTGTTGGGAGGTCTCATACCACTGGGAATGGCCATGGATCAGACGGGGACGGCTGAATGGATCGCCAGAGGCATCGTCATCGGACTCGGATCCCTGATGTCTCCCCTGTTGCTTCTCATCGTTCTGGCCATGCTGAGTTGCGGGTTCACCCTGGTCATTTCGAATGTCGGTGCCTGCACTTTGCTTATTCCCCTGGGCATTTCCATCGCAAACCAAATCGGCGTCGACCCTCGCGTAGCGGCCATTGTCGTAGGGCTTGGGGTCTCCAACTCGTTCATCCTGCCGACCCATCAGGTGAATGCGCTCTACATGGGCCCCGGAGAATATAAGACCAGGGATTACATGAAAATCGGAGGGCTGCTGG
>JBATHN010000598.1:0-1926 GCA_049666885.1 Desulfobacterales bacterium | reverse complement strand
TTGACCGGAACGGTTTGATTCTGCGCCGTGGCCCAGAAAAGTGTTGCCGTGATATCATCGAAAGAAATGGTAAAGGAAAACAAGGCGCCGGCCAGTATGGCGGGCAGCAAAAGCGGGAAGGTAACCTCCCGGAAGGTTTGAAATGCATTGGCGCCCAGGGATTTCGCCGCCTCCTCGTATTCCTTATTAATGCCCACCAGCCGGGCTTGCACGATCAGCAGCACATAGGGCAAGGTCAATACCACGTGACCGATCAGCAGCAGCACGAAACTCTTGGGCTGTTGCAGAAAACGCAGAAACAGCAGCAGTGCGACTCCCAAAACCACTTCCGGGATCATGATCGGTGACAGCAGCAAAGTGTTGAGGGTGTTCTTTCCGGGAAATTCGAAGCGGATAAAGGCCAGTGCGGCCAGAATACCGATGCCGGTGGAGATCACGGCTGTCAGCGATCCCAGTACGAGAGAGTTTTTAAAGGCTTCGATGATCGATTCATTTTGGGCCAGTCTGATAAACCACCGCAAGCTGACGCCCTCCATGGGGAAAATGCCGAATTGTTTGGGATTGAATGCCAGCACGATGACCACGACGATGGGAACGAACATAAACACGTAGACGAGAAAGGTGTAAATCCTGATCAATGTCCATCCCGGTGAAAACGGCCGCATGCGTCAATTCCCTTGAAAGCTTTTAAAAATCTGGTTGATGCCCAGGTAGCGATTATAAATCCACACGATTACAAACAACAGGAACAGCAGGATCACGCTGATGGCCGAACCGAACGGCCAGTCCAGCGTTCCGATGATCCGCTTGAAAATGAGATTGCCGATCATGTCGTTGCCCGGACCTCCCAATATCATGGGGGGCAGGTAGGTGCCGGCCGTCAGCACGAAAACCAGCAGACAACCGGCGCTGACGCCGGGAAGGCTCAATGGCAGCGTCACTTCCCGAAACGCCTGCCATTCGGTGCAGCCCATGGAGCGAGCCGCTTCGAGAAGGCTCTTGTCGATGCCTTCCAAGCTGACATAGATATTCAGAATCATGAACGGTAGCAGATACATGATCAAACCCATCAGTACCGTAAATTCATTGTACAGCATCGATATAGGCGATTGAATCAGACCGATCTGCATCAGGAAGTGATTGATCAGCCCGGTGTCACCCATGATGTTGATCCAGCTCATGGTGCGGATGATGAAGCTGACCCAAAAAGGGAGCATGATGAGCAGAAGAAAAGCCTTTTTATAGCGGCTTTTGCTACGGTAGAAAAAATAGGCGGGGATATATCCCAGGACAACGCAGAGAAAAACAGTTTCAAAAGAGATGCGAATCGTGCGGATAAGAATTTTGGAATAAAAGAAATCTTCGAAAAATTTGGCATAATTGCCGAACTGGAAGGCGGGAATGTCCGCCCCGCTTGGGGCGCGCAGCCAGAAGCTGTAGACAACGACGAAGCAAACCGGGATCACCAGCAGCAGGAAAACCGCACTGAGAGCGGGTGACAGCAGCACCCAGGGTCTCCACGCTTTTTCCTGCATCGGCCTCCTTCCATCGGATGACTTCCGTTGTTTACCAGAATCGCGAACTCAACAACTTGAACACAAGCCAAAATCCTTCGTAATTTTGACCAATTTATTTCGTCCCCGAATCTTAGCAGTGTCTACGACTCTTCTCTTTCTTTTGTAGATAGATTTTCCATCGATGTCAAGGTATTAAACCCGCACGGGTGTCAGAGTTGAAAAAGTGATAATTCATTTCGCCATGTCATTAAACCGGAAAGCTGAATCCTTAACTTTTGAAAGGAAGTTTTTGAACGGGTTGAACGGCACAAAAGGGGATCGCTTCGAACATCACTTTTTCATTGCACGATAACGGATGAGCCCTTCCTGGGTCACCGAGGCGACCAGTTTTCCTTCCCGGGTGTAGACC
>JBATHN010000597.1:0-6554 GCA_049666885.1 Desulfobacterales bacterium | reverse complement strand
ATCTTTAGGTTCAACTGGTTCGGCCACCAGTCCCGGTTCGACATGCCACCGCCGGCAATGGGTTTGCTTGTCCTGCCCGTTACCGGGCACTTGCTGTCTTCATTCATAATGTATCCTCCTTTCGTTGTCTGAATTTATGCACCGTACTGCTATGAATATCGTGCTTCGGTGCCCATCTATCTAGTTAATTTTAGCGGACGTATCGATTGGTTTTGGTGAAAATGGGAGACTTGAAGGATCGTTGGAAGAACGTCGCACCATTTTTCGAGCACAAAATCTGTATTAAACTTCCTCTGCCCTGCAATTGCTGCATATACCGAAAAAGTCCAACCTATGATTCAGAATTTTAAAATTAGTCTCTAATGCGACCTCTTTTTTTATTTCATCCAAGCTACCCAGGTCTGGGTCGACAATTTTTTTACACTTGATACAGATGACGTGTGGATGGGGGGTAGGCTTGTTTCCATCATATCGGTTACTCCCATCCGGGAATCCTAACTCAAGAACTTCACCAAATGATTTAATTAATACAATATTTTTGTATACAGTGGCAAGACTCATTGTCGGAAAGTCTTTTTTTATCTGGACATGGATATTTTCAACACTGGGATGGCCTTCACTTTTGGCAAGAATTTTAACGATAGCCAGCCGCTGAGGCGTTATCTTGTGGCCATTATCCCTTAATTTTTGGATGATGATTTCAAATCTTTTTTTATGGTCTGCCAACTGAAGCCTCTTTATCCTAAATAATAATTCTTTTCAACTAACATTGATTTTCTTTTCAGTCAACTCCTATTTGAATCGTTAACATATGATAACTTCATGGGGTAATTTGTATCACTAAACTAATGACGGGTCCGTAAAAAGCCCGATATCTGCGTTACGCTTCATTTCTCGTCACTGCGGCGTACCATAAGTATGCCTCATTCCTCGAAATTCGCAAGCCTTGATCCCGGGCTTTTTACGAATCCGTCTGGATTGAGACTTTTTACGAGTTCATCAACTAATGGCTGGCCCACGGTTTGGGGGGTAGAAAAGGAAAATGAAAATAGCGGTTAATGAAAGGTATACGGCAAAAATTAGATCAAATCTCTGAGGCTGGTGAGACTGAGTATTTTAAACCAAATGTCCCAAAATGAGAAAGAAGGTGGGAAACCGGGAGGGAAACCATAATAGACGGACACAAAAATAGGGCTTATATTTCGGACTAATCCACTGAATTTATGAGTTGGTGATCCCAACGGGAATCGAACCCGTATAACCGGCCTCTCATGCCGGGATCTTTGCGATTTTTTCGGTCACGCTTTGGTTGAAGCGTTCGGCATCGATGACATAGCGCTGATGGCTTCCCCGTGAAATCCGGTCGACGCCATCGTCGGCTTCGATGGAAAATGTCAGTTTGCGCCCGTCGACTGCCGTGAGGGTGCCCCTGATCGTCACCGTGAACCCGGGTGGCGTAGCGGCCGTGTGGTCCAGATTCACCAGGATGCCGACGCTCTGCTCGCGGGGCCAATCGAGATGCGGCTTGATGGCGTCGATACACGCCCATTCCACCAATCCCACCATGTAGCCGGTGGCGAGCACGTCCGGCATTTTTTGAAACTCGGAGGCTTCGGGAAACAAAAAGGGAACGGTCTTGTTTTCCGGAACCTTGTAGTTGAATTCAAAGGTCAAACCGGCTTTTAAGGATGGTTTCATTGGGTCTCCTTCCGTGTCGTCTGATAGCTTGTTTCCGTCCATAAATGGCCCTTTTACGCAATTCCCCGCCTGCTTCGGGACAGTTCGGCGTCAATCGGCGGAATCGCTTGTGCGGCATACACGAGTACGCCTCCGCGCAATTCCTTGATTTCCTTGAACTTGCAGAAAATTGCGCATTTCTGGATCGAAAACTATTCAGTGCCCTTAATGAAACCGTGGATGGGCACTAGTTTGGCGGAACGACAACTCGCGCGGCGAGGGAGGTATTTACCGCCTGCCGGCGGAGCTCGGTTTGTCGATCATGATATGCGGCAAACGGACAGTCAAGGATTAATTGAGCACTCGGGGGAGGCATAAATATTGGAGCGGAAGGGGTGGTGAGTCACTTCAGCACGCAAGCTCATATATGCACCGGATTTCCGGTTTTCGCCGATCGGTAGCAGGCATCGACGATTTCGAGCGTTTTCAGATAATCCAGGCCGTTGGTCTCGAATTCGGTACCCTTCAGAAGGCTGTCGACGAAATGTCTTTGGGCCGCAAAACAGCTGTCGCCTGCAAAACCCCTCTCTTCATGAGGATAGGCATGGTGATAGGATGGCTGGCCCAGCTTTTTGATGGTCAGGTCGCCGCATGAATCCATGATCAGGTGTCCGGCGAGACCGTCGAGGCGCAGAATGCCGAAGGTCGTCCGCGGTGGGCAGGCGTAAAGGTTTACCCCGGTTTCATTTTCATTGTACCGATTGGCATCCAGAATCGCCGCTACGCCGCTTTTGAAAACAAACAGGATTTGACCGGCATCTTCGCCCTTAATGACTGGATTGAGGCGCACCAAGTGCGCATACACTTTCTTGACTTCACCGAACAGAAAGCGGAAGGTGTCGATGAAGTGAACGCCGGTTTCATAGATCAGCAGTTGCGGGTAATCTCGAAAATACGGCTGCCGGTCCAGATAGGCATCGCTCCCCCAGCCGTCCCCCATCCTCATCTGGAAATTGGCGAGAGATACCCGCCCGAGGGTGCCGGTTTCGATAATTTTTTTGATCTCCCGGTACCACGGCTGCCAGCGCCAGTTGTCATGGACCATCAAGCGCACGCCGTGCTGCTGCGTCAATTCGACCAGGGCTTTACTGGCCTCGAGTGTCGGTGCCAGAGGTTTCTGGCAAATGATGGCTATGTAGCTCTCGGCCGCGTGGCGACAGATGTTTAGATGGGTCGACGGGGGTGTGATGATGTCGACAAAGTCCGGCTTTTCTCTCTCGATCATGCCCCGGTAGTCACTGTAACGGCGGGCAATTGCAAATTCCTGCATCCGATCTTCGGCCCGTTTTTGATCCGGGTCGCACAGAGCCGTGATCTGCACCTCGGGGATTCGATTCCAGCCGTCGAGATGATAACGGCTGAAATAGCCTGCACCGACACATACTCCTTTCAATTTCTTTTCCATTTTCATCGTCCGTCGCGGTTCAGGTCAGAGCGCAGCGTCAGGCAGAATCGGAGCGGCCGTCAAAAGGACGCGTTATCCATCGAAAAACCAGTGAACCGGAGGTCTTCCGGCGACCGGCGAGCGGAATGTCGCCAGGGAGTCACCGAGCAGGCATCCCAGGTATACCGTTTTTAAATCGGACCCGCCAAAGGCTAAACTCGATATGTTTCGCAGTCGCCGGCTTTTGATGTTGTCCAGATGGCTGCGATCCATCGTACCTCCCTGAAAGGCCTTTTCGGCGGTGGCGACATGCTCGGGGTCCGAATCCTCCAAGACGACATGTTGAAAACCGTCCAGGGAAATCCGGATAACCCGGTTGCTGACGATGCTCGTTATCCAGATGCCCCCTTCCGCGTCGAATGTCAGGCCGTCGGGATACGTTCCCGGGCCGAATTCGGCCACTGTTTCCCGGATGCCCAGGGTGCCATTCGCAGATATTCGAAAACGGCTCAGGCGCCGACCGAAGGTTTCGTTGACATACAGCCATTGTCCGGTTGCATCAACCTGTACCTCGTTCGTGTAGCCCAGGCCGTCGGCCACGATGCGGGTGCCTTTCTGGTCCTGCAGAACGATGAAGCCGTCGGCGACGTCCGGCCGATAGCCCAGGGCGCGTGGTGTGTGGCGAGTACTGACCGTCAACCAGATGCGGTCGCATGCGTCGATAAGGACAAAATTGGCGGGTGGCAGTCTGAAGCCCTCGACGGCGGTCAAGACCGTTTCCAGCGCACCGGTGCGCCGGAGACGGTAGAGGCCGCCGTCGTCACCGAGATTGGCCAGCAGAAACGAGCCGTCACGGCACAGGGCAATCCCGTTCGGACGGATATCGATATCCGTATTTGTTGCCAGAAACTCCTGCCGGCGGCCGTCCGGATCGAGCCGGGTGACACCGCCCCTCCAATCGGCACAGTAGACATGCCCTTTGGCGGTGCACAGAACGCATTCGGGCCGGTTCAATCCGTTTCCGAAAAATGCGATGTCGCTGAGCGAAATGGACAAGGGGGGCATGGTCTTCCTCCGGCACTGAGGCCCGGCAGAATCCACAAGTAGAAACTTGAAACTTGAAACTCGAAACTCAGAACCCGAAACCAATGGTGGCTTAAGGGCCATAGTTTGGAATTTCGAATTTCGGTCATTGTGATTTGTTTGTTATTTGTTATTTGCGATTTGGAATTATTACCCGAAACTTAACCGTATGCTCTTCGATCACGCGGTACGCTTTCGGCCAGAGGCAGTGTTGAACGTTGAACCCCTGGCCCAGACCCGGACTGGAAAGACGTGGTGATGGAAAGCAACGTCTATAGAATATGCAAGCAATTGCTTAGCCACTTCCTGTCGCGCCAGGGCAGGCTTGAACCGGGAAGCTTATGCGCAATCAATTGCGTTGCTCAAGGCATTCGAGACACTTCATAATTGACACGACACTAGCCTAGTGCCCATCCGCGGTTTCATGAAGGGCACTGATATGTTTCCGATCCAGAAATGTGCAATTTTTCGCAAGTTCAAGGAAATCAGCGGCATTGCGCGGAGGCATACATCTGTATGCCGCACAAGCGATTCCGCCGATTGACGCCGACCTGTCCCAAAGCAGGCGGGGAATTGCGGAAAAGGGCCATTTATGGACGGAAAATAGCCTAACATAACCGGGCTCAACAGGATTAACGGGCTCAACGGACACAACCGAATAGGGTGGCTGGCAGCGCCCCAACAGACTTCTTGACAACGGATACCGTTAAGGGATACCCCTATCTCTCATCGGACGTCAACATTATAAGAGAGTTTGACATCGGGGCAATTTCGGAGACCGGATTTTGCCGTAAAAAAAGTGGAGAAAGCGGCATGACGGAACACGAACTTCGCAATCAAATCGTTCAGCTGGCGCAGTCACTTTTCATGCGGGGATACAGTTCCGGCAGTGCCGGCAATATCAGCGTGCGGCTGGACAACGGATTCCTCATCACCCCGACCAATTCAAGCTTCGGCCGGTTGGAACCAGAAAGGATCTCACTGCTTGACCCGCAAGGCCGGCATCGCGAGGGTGACAAGCCTTCAAAGGAGTGGGTTGTCCACCGGGCCATGTATGAAGCCAGAAGTTTGGCCGGTGCCGTGGTCCATTTGCATGCCCCCAACTGCATGGCGGTCGCTTGTCTGGGGGGGCTCGACCCGGAAAGCGTCCTGCCGCCGCTGACACCTTATTTTGTGATGCGAATCGGACGCCTGCCCCTCATCCCCTATTTTCGACCGGGTGATCCCGGCCTTGCCGAAGCGGTCGGCCGCCGGGCGATCGACACCCATGCCATGCTATTGGCGCATCATGGTATGATTGTCTGCGAGAGGGACCTGGCTGCGGCGGTCAACGCCGCCGAAGAAGTGGAGGAAACTGCCCGGCTGTTTTTAATGGTCAAGGACCGGCCTTACGGTCAGTTGACCCGGTCTCAGGTCGCCGAACTCGAGCGGCTTTTCCCGAAATCGATATAACCTATTCACAGAGAGGCCCACCATGTTTGTCGTCACCGTCGAATTCTCGATTCACCAGCAACATGAGCGCGAGTTTCAAGAAACCGTTTTGAAACAGGCCCGGAACTCACTGACGCTTGAGACCGATTGCCACCGGTTTGACGTCAGCATCGATGCGAAGGACGGCGGTCGTGTCTTTCTCTATGAGCTGTACACCGATGAAGCTGCCTACCAGGCGCATAGGCAAACTCCTCACTATCATGAATTCAGTACACGCATAGCGGACTGGGTGGCGCAAAAAAACATCCAAACCTGGCAAAGCCTATATCCCGACTGATTCTCCAGCTGCGCAGGTTTTGCTGCAAGAGGCATCGTAACCGTTCACAGGGTTGCAAAGTCCGATGCGCTTCAAACCACCTAATTGTAAGCGTTCACAGGGTGCGGCAGATGCAAGGCGTCGGGCGCGCGGACGTACTTTTGTACTTCAAGTGCCCGACAACAAAGCAGATGCGGTGCCCTGTGAATGTTTACAAGGCATCTGCTGCATCTCACCAGATGCGCGGCTTCCGAAAAGCCGTGCTATTGCCCCATTTCGTCACTGCTCTCCGGAAAGCGGGCCCCCATTTCTGTTCGTTTTTTTATTCCCCCGAGTTGATCAGTGTAATCTGATCGTTGAGAGTCCAGTAATCGTAAAGATAACCGATCCCAACGAGTCCGCCCGTGACCAGGTAGAGCAAACCCGTCAGCCATTTTCCCATATACATCCGGTGGACACCGAGCAGCCCCAGGAATGTCAGCAGGATCCAGGCCGCGTTGTAATCGATTCTGCCGGGATGGAACCGCAGGGCCGCGTCGCGATTCATGCCCGGAATCAGGAAAATATCGATCAACCAGCCGATGCCCAATAGGCCGAGCGTAA